>JABJFI010000037.1 GCA_018662825.1 Methanobacteriota archaeon
GAGCCTTTCAGCAATTTTGAACGACATATTCTTTCTCGAAAAACCCATAGTGCAGTCGACTTGATCCATGATTTGAAGATAAAATCAGGAGAACATATTTGGCTCCTCGGAGGAGGTGTTCTCAATGGAGAGTGTCTTCAAGCAGAAGTCATTGATGAAATAATAATTACACGTTTTCCAATCGAACTCGAGACAGGGATACCTGTTTTTGGTAAATACGGGATTGACTTGCCAGATTCATGGGAAAAGAAATCTGAAACCAAATTCGCTGGAGATGTCACCCAACTCATTTGGAAGCCGTTTGTAAGTGTGAATTAATGCTTGTATAAGCAAAATCAATGTATGTTATGGGTTTTTCCGAAACCCCTTTGCATTTTATTTTCCGATACAAAGGGGATTCAGTGGGTCGATACAGACGCTACCCATGGCAACGACGTCATGTACAATGGAGCCCATTGTGTTGATGTAACATTGTTACTAAGTAGGAAAGAAGTTTTCAAGAACCAATCGTAATATGGCTTTGAATCTAAGTGAAGTAGAAATATAGGGGGATAATTGAGAATACGCCGACATATATCAAAAATTTAAGTGGGCGTATCCACCATTTGTTCTCTTCAGCATCCATGAAATCTCCTA
The DNA here is from genome assembly GCA_018662825.1 of Methanobacteriota archaeon. GTDB lineage: Archaea > Thermoplasmatota > Poseidoniia > Poseidoniales > Poseidoniaceae > MGIIa-L1. Next base: position 637 of record JABJFI010000037.1, read on the forward strand.
GTTTTTCAATTGCAGGTACAATCAATTCAGCAGCCATGATAGTTCCATTCTTCAACCTATCAAATAATTTCCGCCGGTCTCTTGATGCTAAGCGGCAAAAAACTGGTGGATTTTTGGTTCAGCGTTTACGCGTATGATTTCCATTCACATCATCATCATCATCAAGAAACAGTTTTTTGGATGTTTTGAAATTATGGTGCTGAACGTTGAATTCCAGTGAATTATCATGTCACGGCATATTTTCTAGTTTCAGAACAAAACCCTCGCATATCAATGATAATTCGGCCTCTATTGCCTCTTTTCGAAGAGATGGCGTCCTTGAATAACCGTCATTCTAGAGTGGTAATTGCCCACATAGATAATATACCACTAGTAAAACCACGCGTCGTGGCACAAGGTACAGTCAAGTGGTTTAACCAAACAAAAGGATTCGGATTTATTGAAAGAGAAGGTGGCAATGACCTCTTCGTTCACATCTCAGAAGTAGAAGGCGAAATTACAGACGGCGATACCGTCGAATTCGAAGTCGGCGAAGGTCCAAAAGGACCTAACGCAGTCGGCGTCCGTAAGGTCGAGTGAAATCAGCGTAGAATTGATGGGCGACCACGCCCTCGATAGTCCATGAGCGGACAGTTCTTCATCATACAAACCACCCTTCCAGGCGATTGGAAAGAGTTTGAAGTAGGCTCTTTTTCTCAACAGATCATTGAAGCCGGTGCAGCATGCATTCAACGTTCGCCTATTGAATCAATGTACCATTGGAATGGAGGAATTGAAACATCCTCAGAATGGTCTCTTGAAATTAAAGTCAGTTCTCTCAAGAAAGAAAAGGTATTGTTGAGAATCGAAGAACTTCACCCCTACGAGATTCCCCAACTTATCCATTGGCAAATTGAAACTTCAGATGGCTATGGTAATTGGGTGCAAAACGCTGGTGATTAGACCTCGTTCCGGTGAGTTTTAGGGTTTATCTTTCCTTTGCGATATATCAAAATTGGTTCGAGTGGAAACCAACCTAAAGTCAGTGTTTTTTTTACAGTATAAAATCGGCCTTTATAGTCTGCGGGAGAATATTGCCCATAAGCCTCACCGAGGCACTTTTCAGCCCTGCCATATTTCTAGGAAAAACACCTTGGAGCATGGTGCAAGAAGGGAGAACATTATACACTACCTCGGAGGGCAAATAAAATCCAGCGCGTGAAACAAACGGGGGGCGAGTCATGGTCATTGAACACGGAAACAAATCAGGAAATGTTGATGGCTTTGAATTGGACCTTTCTCAGGAACATATTGAACCGATGCTTCAAGAAAATCTAGATAGATTCGTACTGTTTCCAATACAACACGCTGACATTTGGGAAATGTACAAACAGGAACAAGCCTCGTTCTGGACTGCTGAAGAAATTGACCTTGCTGAAGATTTGAAAGATTGGAAATCTTTGAATGATAACGAGAAGCATTTCTTGAAACATATTCTGGCATTCTTTGCAGCCAGTGATGGAATTGTCAATGAAAATCTAGTCATGAATTTTTCAAATGAAGTTTGCTGGCCAGAAGCACGTGCATTCTATGGTTTCCAAATCATGATGGAAAATGTTCACGCTGAGACTTATTCACTCTTAATAGACACATACATTACTGATGAGAAAGAGAAAGACCATCTGTTTAAAGCTCTTGAAACAGTTCCTTCAGTGAAGAAGAAAGGTGAATGGGCAATGCGTTGGTTATCTCGTAAGAAGGGTTCTTTTGCTGAGCGCTTGGTCGCCTTTGCAGCGATTGAAGGAATTTTCTTTTCAGGTTCATTCTGTGCTATTTTCTGGTTGAAGAAGCGCGGCCTTATGCCGGGCTTGACTTTTTCGAATGAACTAATTTCACGTGATGAGGGTTTACACTGCGACTTTGCATGCTTACTTCACAACAAATTGTTGAGGGGTGCAGGTGAAAACGCCATCCGTAGCATCATTGCTGAAGCAGTTGATATCGAAATCGAATTCGTCACCAACGCTTTACCGGTTTCTTTGATTGGAATGAACTCTGATTTGATGAAGCAATATATCGAATTCGTAGCAGACCGATTATTGGTTGCTCTTGGCGCTACTAAACTATACAATACAAGCAACCCATTCCCTTGGATGGAAATGATTTCAATGCAAGGTAAAACCAACTTCTTTGAAAAGAGAGTTGCTGAATATCAGAAGGCTGGTGTGATGGACAATTCTACTCTTGGAAGCGTCCAACAGAGGTTCTCTGTAGACGAAGACTTTTGAACCGTACTCAATGAAACGAAGATGTTGCGCAATTACACAATAATATGGAGGGAGAAAAAAAATGACAATGCAAGTAGTTAATCGAGAAGGCGAGAGAGAGGATGTTCGATTTGACGCAATACATGACAAACTCAAGACATTAACCTACGATCTTGATCCGCATTGGATTGACCCAGGTCATGTCACAAAGTTAACCATTGAAGGATTATATGATGGTGTTACCACTCGTGAACTAGACCAACTAGCTGCTGAAACCGCTGCTTCACTTGCCTCACAGCACCCCGACTATAGCCGTCTTGCAGCTCGAATTTGTGTCGATGACCTTCATCGCTCAACCAAAACCACATTCACAGATGTCATAACTGATTTGCGAGAATACATTGACCCCGAATCTGGAAAGCATGCTCCTTTGATTTCTGAAGAAGTATTTTCAATCATTATGGATAATGCAGAAGTTTTGAACAACCATGTAGATTATTCACGCGACCATAATTACGATTATTTTGGTTTCAAGACCCTCGAACGTTCATACTTACTACGATTAAATGGTGAAATTGCTGAGCGACCCCAACACATGTTGATGCGTGTTGCAGTTGGAATTCACCATAATAATATCAGTAAAGCTTTGGAAACATATGATTTGATGAGCCAAGGTTTCTTTACCCACGCAACACCTACTTTATTCAATTCTGGAACCCCAACGCCGCAGATGTCCTCATGTTTCTTACTAACCATGCAAGACGATTCCCTCGATGGAATTTATGATACACTCAAACAATGTGCTTTGATTTCCAAGTCCGCAGGTGGAATCGGTCTCTCAATCCATCATATTCGTTCGAAAGGTTCCTACATCAAAGGAACCAATGGCCAAAGCAACGGTATTGTCCCAATGCTTCGTGTATTCAATGATACTGCGCGTTATGTCGACCAAGGTGGCGGCAAACGTAAGGGTTCTATTGCAATTTATCTAGAACCTTGGCACCCAGATATTCTTGCTTTCCTTGATTTGCGAAAGAACCACGGCAAGGAAGAACTTCGTGCACGTGACTTGTTCTATGCACTATGGACTCCAGATTTGTTCATGGAGCGAGTTGAACAAAATGCAGATTGGTCTTTCTTCTGTCCCAATGAATGTCCAGGCCTTCAAGATGCATATGGTGCAGATTTCAAAGAACTGTTTGAATCCTATGAATCACAAGGTCTGGCTCGGGAAACACTCCCCGCACGAGTTGTTTGGGATAAGTTGGTTGAATCTCAAATTGAAACTGGAACACCTTACATGTTGTACAAAGATGCTGCGAATGAAAAATCCAATCAAAAGAACCTTGGAACAATTCGTTCATCGAACCTTTGTACTGAAATTATGGAATACACAGCAAAAGATGAGGTTGCAGTATGTAACCTTGCCTCGATTGCTCTAAACAAATATGTTGATACAGAAAACCAATCCTTCAATCATCAACTCTTGTATGATGTCACCTACCACGCAACGGGTAACTTGAATCGAGTCATCGATGTGAACTTCTATCCCGTTCCTGAGGCTAGAAACTCAAACATGCGCCACCGCCCAATCGGTCTTGGTGTCCAAGGACTTGCAGACACCTTCGCACTTCTCAAGTTGCCTTTCGAGAGTCCTGAAGCACGGAAACTCAACAAGGAAATATTTGAGACAATTTACTTCGCCGCTTGCACTGCTTCAAAAGATGCAGCAATCGCTGAAGGGCCATACTCTACCTTTGAAGGGTCACCTGCAAGTAAAGGCGATTTGCAATTCGACCTTTGGGGAATGAATGACCATAGTGGTCGGTGGGATTGGACCTCTCTGAAAGCAGAGATTGTCGAGAAAGGAATGCGTAACTCTCTCCTTGTTGCTCCAATGCCAACTGCTTCTACTTCACAAATTCTTGGAAACAACGAATGTTTCGAAGCGTTCACATCCAATCTCTATGTTCGCCGAACACTTTCAGGTGAATTTATTGTATTGAACAAGCACCTAGTCCGCGACCTCATTGAATTGAAATTATGGGGCCTCGAGATGAAGGATGAAATTCTTCGTCACAAAGGTTCAATACAACACATTGTAGGGATTCCAGAACACATCAAAGAATTGTACAAAACCACTTGGGAAATCAAGCAACGTCATGTTTTGGATATGGCTGCTGACCGTGGAGCATATATCGATCAAAGCCAATCTCTCAACATCCATATGGTTGATGCAAATCCAGCAAAAGTCACTTCAATGCACTTTTACGGGTGGAAGCAAGGGCTCAAGACCGGAATGTATTATCTAAGGACAAAAGCTGCTGCTGATGCTATTCAATTTACGGTTGAAGCAAAGAAGGCTGAGGACCAAACTGTTGGTGGATTAGCAGAACGTGCTGAGGATGTTTCAAGTCTCGATGCAATTGCTTGTTCTCTTGATTCACCTGATGACTGCCTTATGTGCGGTTCATGAATACAATTGGTTGAAGTTTATACAGGCTCGATGGCTCAATTCATTACTCGGGGATTTTAAGTCCTGCGAGTAAGGCCCTGAGTGCGTATCAATCTTCACGCTTCTTTTCCTTACTCGTGGGCCCTTTTCATAAAGCCTTCAAGATGAATGAATGGCATGACCAAGAGTTGCAAGAACCGCTTCATGAGTCATTTCAGTCATGGTAGGGTGAGCATGTATTGTCGCTGCAATATCTTCGAGTAATGCACCCATCTCAAGCGCTAGTGTCCATTCACCAACCAGTTCGCTGATATGTGTTCCAACACCTTGAATGCCGAGTATTCGATGATCGTCTTCTCGAGCACAAACTCGTACAAATCCAGCAGTTTTCTCAGCCTCTTGAGTTAATGCTCGGCCATTTGCTCCAAGTGGAAATTTCCCAACAATAACCGGATGTCCTGCAGCCTTTGCCTCTTCGGGCGAGAGTCCAACAGATACAATTTCGGGTTCTGTGAACACTATTGCTGGAACTGCTACAGGGTCGTATGCTCGCTTGTGGCCAGCAATAATTTCAGCCACCATCTCACCTTGGAATGAGGCTACGTGTGCTAACATTTCGCCAGAATCACATACATCACCTATTGCATAAACTCCACGCATATTGGTTTCACAACGGTCATTGACTTTGACAAAACCACGTTCATCCAAAGCGACACCTGTAGGGCCCAATGCTGCTGAATTTGGTTTTCTACCGACGGTCACAAGAACTTTGTCGACAACGACATTCTGCATTTTAGATTCATCTTTTTCATTTTTATCAATGAAATTCAGTTGTGTGCGTCCATCTTTTGCTTTTTCAACACCTTTGGCAAATACTCCGAGGTGCGTCGTTATTTTTTGTTTCTTGATTGATATTTCAAGAGGGCGACGGATTTCTTTATCAAATATTGGCAGAACACTATCCATTGCTTCGACAACGGTCACTTCTGAACCTAGCATTCGGAATGTGATTCCAAGTTCGAGTCCAATATATCCCCCGCCGACAATAGCTACATGCTGTGGTAATTCTTCCAAGGACAAGGCTTCTCGTGATGAGATGACATTATCTCCATAAGGCATGAATGGAAGTTCAATTGGTACAGAACCATTGGCCAGAATGACATGTTCTGCTTGGATGATAATTGCATCCTTTCCTTTACCAACTTTCACCGTTTTTGCATCTTGGAATTCGGCCCACCCGGTAACCAATTCAGCGCCTGCATTCTTGAGTAGATGTTCAACACCTTTGTTGAGGCGAGTGACGATTCCTTCTTTCCAGCCAACAAGATTACTCATGTTGAGTTCAGCCGGTCCAGGAATCGAGATTCCCATATGGCCGTCGTTTGAAGCGTGCTTTGCTAAATTGTGGAATCTATGTGCAGCATGAATTAACGCCTTTGAGGGAATACATCCTCGAATAAGACAAGTTCCGCCTGCTTTTTCACCTTCTACAATGATTGTTGAAAGTCCGAGTTGTCCTGCACGAATTGCAGCGACGTATCCACCTGGACCTGCACCAATAACGAGGACTTGACATTTTTTAGTTTGCATGAATTGCACCTCACATGAAAATTGTGGCTGGATGTTCAAGGTATGATTTCACCAATTGAACCAGACTTGCACCATCATGGCCATCGACAACTCGGTGGTCCCACGAGGATGAAAGGTTCATGATTCGTCGGATGACAATGTTTCCATCTTTCACGACTGCTCGATCTTTGGCATTATGGACACCAAGAATTCCAACTTCTGGCTTATTGATGATTGGTGTAGCACCTAATCCTCCAAGACGCCCAAGGCTGGAAATTGTGAATGTTGACCCCGAAAGGTCGTCAGCGGTTGCTTTTCCATCACGTGTTGCACTTGTGACACGAAGCATTTCTTCTGCTGATTGCCAGATATCCATTGCTTCGACATGTTGGACAACAGGAACGAAGAGTCCACGGTCCGTTTGTGTTGCAATTCCAAGGTTAATGGCCTCATGACGAGTAACGACGTTTGAGTCGTCATCATAGACAGCATTGCATTCAGGACGCTCCTCCAATGCCTTGACCAGTGCTTGCATAATGAATGGCAAGTAAGTCAATTTTGGTGCACCTTCTGGGCGAGTCGCATTGAGATGTTGGCGTAATTCTTCTAGTACAGTGACATCAACTTCTTCAAAGTAAGAAAAGTGAGGAATAGTCGAATATGATGAAATCATGCCTTCAGCAATTTTTCTTCGCAAACCAATAACTTTGATTTCTTCTGTTCCATTTCTCTCGACTTTTGTTGAAGCACCCATTGGTCGAGCACGACTTGCACCGCTTGCTCCTCCAGCGATATGAGCATCGAGGTCAGCATGGCTGATTCGACCAGCAGGTCCAGAGCCAGCAACCATGTTTAGGTCAATATTGGCTTGACGAGCGCGATGACGGACGGCAGGACTTGACAATGCTTTGGTACCTTTTGCACGTTGAACCACAGGGGCTGCAGCAACCGGTTCAGGTTCTGGAGTTGGTTCTGGAGCAGGTTCTGCTTTTGGTTCAGGCTTTGCTTTAGGCTCAGGGGCAGGTGCCTCTTCGGAGGCTGCTGCGTTTCCGTCACCATCAACTTCAAATTCGATACAAACGACGCCAACAGGTAATGTGTCTCCGGCTTCTCCGACAATTGAAATGACTTTTCCATCTACTGGAGATGGGATTTCCACAGTTGCTTTATCAGTCATAACTGAAAGAATGGGGTCATCTTCTTTGACGCTGTCTCCGACAGCGACCAGCCATTCAACGACTTCACCTTCTACGACTCCTTCTCCTATATCTGGCATCTTAAATGCAAATTTCCCCATATTCATTCCTCCTGTGTTTTCTTTATTGCTTCCGCTATTCGTGCTGGACTTGGGATGTAATCCCATTCTGTTGTGTGAGGGAATGGTGTGTCCCATCCGGTCACTCGAGTAATTGGTGCTTCTAAATGATAGAAACAGCGTTCTTGAATTGATGCGCTCATCTCTGCACCAAACCCACTGGTCTTTGGCGCTTCATGCACAATGACACATCGTCCTGTTTTCTTAATTGAATTGACAACCGTATCACGGTCCCATGGGACAAGGGTTTGCAAATCGATGAGTTCACAATCGATTCCTGAATCTTTGATGGCTTGTTCACACATGTGAACCATTGTACCCCATGCGATAACGGTGCAATCACTGCCTTCACGAACAATACGTGCTTCTTCTAATGGGACGATGTAATGTCCTTCTGGAACTTCAGAATCTGGATGGTCATTCCATGTTGGAACATTGTGTGGGTCGCCATAAAACGGCCCGCGATAACAACGCTTTGGTTCAAAGAATATCACGGGGTCATTGCATTCGATTGCCGCGGTTAACAAGCCTTTGGCATTGTAAGGGTTTGAACAATAAACGACTTTCAAACCAGGAGTATGGGTAAATTGAGCCTCTGGAGATTGAGAATGGTGGTGGCCACCCTTGATTCCTCCACCTGCAGGCGTCCTGAAAGTAAGCGGGGCAGAAAATTCTCCACCAGAGCGATGACGAACCTTCGCTATTTCATTGACGATTTGGTCATAAGCAGGGAAAATATAGTCAGCGAATTGTATTTCAGCAACGGGTCGAAGTCCGTTAAGACTCATGCCCATTGCAATGGCTGCAATTCCACCTTCTGCAAGCGGGGAGTCAAAGACTCGATGTTCTCCGAATTTCTTTTGCAAGCCGTCAGTGACACGGAAGACTCCTCCGAAGAACCCAACATCTTCTCCAAATATTACGACATTCTTGTTTTTCTCAAGTTGTACTTCAAGAGCTGAATTGAGTGCTTTAATCATGTTCATTTGTGTCATAATATCACCTCACTTTCCAAGTTCCTCTCTCTGTTCTTGGACATGCCAAGGTATTGTTTCGTAGACTTCGGTAAATATTGTTGATGCAGGTGGATATGGGCCGCTTGCTAAATCGCCAAATTCACATGCGGCTTTGTATGAAGTCATTACTTCCTCATCAATTTTTTTGGCTAATGCCTTGTGACGAGTTTCATTCCACAATTTTGCTTTCATGAGATGTTCTTTAAGTCGGAGAATTGGGTCTCCGCCTGGCCAACATTTGAATTCATCACTTGGGCGATAAACCGAAGGGTCATCCGAAGACGAATGGCCACCTGCTCTGTAGGTGTAGACTTCAATGTGTGTTGCTCCCATACCAGCAGCGGCTCGTTGACGTGCCCACTTTGTCACGCTGTAGAGGGCGAGGAAGTCGTTACCATCGACTCGGAATGAAGGTATGTCATAGGCCAAGCCACGTTCTGCAAAGGTTCGTCCGCCTGTGGCGAGATTGGCGTGGGTTGAAATCGCCCATTGGTTGTTGACAACATTAAGAATCACTGGAGGTTTGAAAGTGGAAGCAAAATTCAGTGCATAATGATAGTCGCCTTGCGCTGAGGTTCCGTCACCAAGCCAAGAGATACAGACTTCATCATCACCTTTGTAGGCACTGGCCATAGCAACACCAACAGATTGCGAAAATTGAGTTCCGACAGGAGATGAAATCGAGATGAATCGACCTTCCTTCCAAGTGTAGTGAACTGGCATCTGTCGCCCTTTGACGTTGTCTTCTGTATTACCGATGCAATGACAAATCATACTTACCATGTCACGACCACGAACAAATTGTGCTCCCGGTTGTCGGTAGGAAGGAAAAATCCAATCTTGTGTTTCCAAAGCCATCGTTTGAGCAATAGCGATTGCTTCTTCACCAAAAGACCGCATGTAAAAAGAGAGTTTACCTGTTCGTTGCATTTTGATCATTCGGTCATCGAAAATACGCAGACGCATCATGTATTCTAGTCCTTGAATCAAGGTTTCAGCATCGAGTTCAGGATTCCAATCACCTATTGCAGCCCCATTGTCATCGAGGACACGAATCAAACCAGATGCGTGAGCAACGGTATCTTGTGCAGAACATTTTGCAGGGTCAGGCCGAGTTAAATCACCGGGCTGTTCAACGAATTTCCCGCCGAAATCAGCATCGTCGCCAGGTCGGAATGGTGGCCGTCCGATGGTGTACGGCTTTGTCGTGGCAGTCACTCTCTCGGTCATTGTTCCACCTCAGTTCATCCCGCCCTTAAGAGGTGCGGGTGTATAGTTTTCATCTTGAGCAACATACACATATGCACCCGGCATCATTTCAGTGTTGTCAGAATCCTGAGTTTTTCGCAGTAAGAGTCCTGCTTTGAATGAAGAACGAACCAATGGTCCGCTGGCAATTCCAGAAAATCCCATTTCAATAGCTTCCTTTGCCCAAAAGTCATACATTTCAGGTTCTGGGAAGCGGTCGACAGGCAAATGTTTACCAGATGGAGCAAGGTATTGGCCAATTGTAATTAGGTCAACACCTGCTTCTCTAAGAAGAAGTAAGGCTTCAATAATCTCTTCATCCCGCTCTCCAACACCAACCATTAAAGATGATTTTGTGATAATGTCTGGTCGCAGGATTTTGGCCTGTCGTAGAATGTCCAAGGATTGTGAAAAAGAGGCTCGATGGTCACGAACGGTTTTGTCGAGCCGAGGTACACATTCGACATTATGAGCGAAAACGGAGAGCGGGCTGTCTTCAAGCAAGTGTGCAAGTGCTTTGTGGCTACCTGCAAGGTCCGAACAAAGTAATTCAAGACTGACATGAGGCTGCCTTTCATGTACTGCTGCTATACATCTTTTGTAATGGTCAGCCCCACTGTCGGAAAGGTCATCTCGGTTGACTACGGTAATGACTACATGACGAAGGTTCATTGACTCAACTGCTGAAGCGAGATTATCAGCCTCATTGACATCAAGAGGTGGTGGTGTTTTGATGGTACCAACGGCACAAAAGCGGCACCCCCTCGTACAATCTTGACCGGCGATCATGAAGGTTGCATCGCCACTGGCCCAACAATCATGTATGTTCGGGCATTGAGCCTCTTGACAAACAGTGTGCAATGCGTTATCTTTGACCGCTGCCTTTGTTTTATTGAAAAGAGCTTGCTGTGCACCAGAGGGGAGCGTCGTTCGAAACCAAGCGGGTAGGCGTTCACGCTTTGTTTTTGGACGAAGAGCAGGCGGAGTTTTGCTCGCCATCGGTAGTTGTTTGCCCGACACACTTGCTCCCCCTTGTTTCCTCCCACGCTTTGCCTATCAAAAAGGTGTGCTGTGGGCTTTTTTTCACTGTTAATGCCACAAACCTAGATTTCGTGTCATTTTTGGCATGGTATTTTTGAGAGCATTGATGAGGGGCGGAAGATTAGAACTGTTCATGGCGCAACGTGTTGCATTGATTACCGGTGGTGGGAAACGCATTGGTGCAGCAACCGCTTCCTTGTTAATGAACAACGGTTGGTTTGTATTTATTCATGTTCGCAACTCGGTTGCTGAAGCCGAAGAAATAATCAGCCAATTTGAGCAACAAAATTCTTCTAAAGCACCGGCTGAAATTCTTCGCGCAGACCTCAACAATGACGGCGCTCTTGAGGCGTTGATTCAGACTATTTGTGAGCATGATATAGTCAAAACGAATGGGGGATTACATGCACTTATTCACAATGCTTCAATCTATAGTTCAGAAGACTATGAGTCTGTTTCACTTGAAAACTTGCGGCTTAACAACCGCATACATATCGAAGTACCTTTTCTCTTGACTCAAGGATTATTGACACAATTGAAGGCTGGCCAAGGTTGTGTTATTGGAATGATTGATACATCATTGGGCCGAGCTTGGAAAGGTTTGTCACAGTACACCGCAAGCAAAGCAGGTTTGCGACAATTGATGATGAATTTAGCCGGTGACCTCGCACCTGAAATCAGAGTAAATTGCGTGGCGCCTGGAGCAATACTTGCGGCTGAATGGGAAAGTGAGAATTTCGCATCGATAGTCGAAAAAGTGCCATTAGGTCGAGCAGGTGAACCGAATGATGTGGCCAAAGCAATCCTCTTTTTATTGGAATCAACCTACCTTTCAGGGCAAATTATCAATGTTGATGGCGGTTGGTCAGTTTCACCTTAAGCAATGTGCCGAGGGGTTTTATTCAAATCCTGTTGGCTGTTCGGAGGTCTGCAGGGGTGGCTGAGGTGGTCAAAGGCGCCGGGCTTAAGATCCGGTCCCGTATGGGTTCGTGGGTTCGTATCCCACTCCCTGCACTCCACTCCCAATTCCAAATCCCCCTCGTAGAGGGGGGTTTTGATGAACATTCAATGCAAAACCGTTTAACACTCGGGTGAACAGGCCGCAATAGTGAACAGGGTGTACTCGATGAATGCAAATTCGGTCAATCGCATTTTACCAGTCCTTTTGGTTGCCTTGCTTGTCGGCTCAATTTTGCCGATTAGCGCCCCTTCTTCACCGACCTCAACCGACGAGATTATTCTCGAAAATGAACAACTTATATATCCTTCAGGGAGCGATTGTAGTTCTTGTCAGTCATATGATTTGTATCTCGATGAGATGACGGCTGAAACCGGCGGCGATGGTGCGATTACGACTGAAGAACCTTCGGGGGCTCACCATGAAGAAAGCGCTCTTGGCGGAATTGAATTTCGAAGTAATGAAATGATATCTGATTTGTTAGTTTACGGCCGAGATAACACCGACCTTGTCACATTGACTATTTTCATGCAGTTCCGTGGAACTGAAGGCTCTACAGCAGATGTCACATATTCCTTGGCAGCGGGGGGTAGCGAAATCGCATCATTTTCAGAACAACGAGATGACCCATGCACCGGCAATGTGATTGGTACTAGCAGTTGTCCTTGGGTCACATCAACAATTGATTTTCAAGTCCCTTCAAGTGGATTCACCGTTGAGAACGGTGAGCGTCTTGAATTGAACGTTGATGCGCAAGCAACCTGTGAAGGCAACACCGGTGGAATTGGCGGGGGAAGTTGTGAAGTCAATGTGGCTTTTGGTGATGTTGAAGACACCTCGGGTACCTCGAGACTGGAAATGAAAGCTAATGCATTAGCAGACTCCTCAGTTCGTGTCCATCGACCAGATACCAGTTTTCTTGAACCAGAAGTCACCGAATGGTCCCCTAACCACTTGCCAGAATTTAGAACAATGCAATTCACCGTTGATGTACGTGATGCTTTTGGCCGTGAAGATATCCAAGGCGTCGCTCTCATCATGAGCACCCCCAATGGTGCAAATTCGGTATTTGACAAACCGTTTGGTGATGACGACCTCAAATTGGATAATGAAGGCCTTATTGGAAATTACACATGGACTTATGATTCTGGCATTGCAGCTGGAGAATATCCACTAACCCTAGAAATAAGTGATGTTCAAGGCCATACTCTTAGTTTCATACATTCAGGTATTACATTTGTTGAACACGACATATACCTTTCACTTCCATCATCACAACCCGATGAAGTTCTTATTGCTCCAGGTCAAACTTCAAGTGTGGAATTTTTGATTGAACATACAGGTGCAACCTCTACAGTATTGGATGTTAGATTCAGTTTGTCCTCTTCATTACCTTCATCTTGGTCAGACCCAATTTGGGACGAGCCTACTGGATACCTTCTAAACGGTGGTGGAGACTTTTCTAGACCAATTCTTACCTTTGATGTAGTAGATGGCGATTTAACTGGTGCTCCAAGCACCATCGAAGTGGTTGCACGTGCGTATGCAGATGTCGATGGCATAGAAACAGAAGTTTCAATCGAGACTATTGAATTGAGATTGATTGAGACCGAAATCTTGGCTCCCCCTCGAATTGCTGTCTTTGAGGACTTTGAACATCAAATTCAAATTGCAGATTCAACAAGAACTGAAGCCTACGATACTTCTCTCTCGCACTATGTAGATGCAGGAGATGCCAAAGGGGAATTCTTTGTCGATGTTTTTAATGCAGGCTTTGTCACCGAATCGTTCAAATTGCGGGTTAACGATTTGCCAGATGCTTGGCAATACAAGTTCTACGATAATGATACTGGAGTGGAATTGAGTGATGAAGGCATTTACTCCTTGACCCCGGATATCGGTTCGAATCAAATTCTAACTGTTAGGATGGATGTATTTCCGCCAAGCGAACGAGATGCACAAGACATCGGCCTGATAACATTCACAGTATCGAGTGCCAGCGATACAGCACTTTCCACTCAGGTGGCATTCACAGTCCATCGAACCTTTGGAATTATGGTTGAAGTCATCGCAGATGCAGATGGAGGTACACTCGGTACTGTCGGACCTGTATCACCTGGTTCCAGCATTAATTACAACTTACGAATCACAGATTCTAGTGAGACTTTTGGTCAGACTACTTGGAGAATAATTAATCCAGCAGACCTTGACCGAAATTTGGATGAATCTAGTGGCAACCCCGATTACGGGACTTGGGATTATGAATTCTCAAATGGGACTGAATCCAACATTGTAGTGGTCTATTTAGAGCCGGATGAGCATGTAGATGTCAAACTTGATTTGACCTTGCGCACAAAGGTAGAGGCAGGATTCCACACCATCTTTGTTCGTGTGATTGAAGAGGGTGTTGATTCTGAAGAAGCACGTTATTTCGACTTGCCAGTGACAGTTGAAGTTAGAGATGACGTACAACCTGGCCAACTTGAAATTACAGATTCAAGTAGTGAAATTATACGATTTATGTCTAACGAGGTTGAAAATATCAATTTCAAAATAGATAATCAAAATAATATCCCCCTCGATGTCGTAATTACTTTAGATGAGCCAAATGGTTGGGATGGACTCATCCGAGCCTCATCTGACCAGCCAGGGGGAAGTTTCCTTTTGCTTTCACTACCTGCCTATTCAAGCAAAGATTTCTCGGTTGCCATCACCCCTCCTGCAAACTTGAAAGATGGGGCTAATGTTCAATTCACTCTAACCGTCACACCAATGAATGAAGAAGTCCCTTACGACAGCGATTATACACAATCTAAGTCATTTACATATTTGACCGAATGTTCAGGCATCAAATGCCTTTTCAACGAAATCATCAGCCCAGAGCCGCAAACAATTGCTCTTGGGCTTGGACTTGCGTTTGTTTTGATCTTTGCAGTTTATCGCCGTGGACAAAATGCTGCAGTCATGAATGAAATGGAACAAAACTGGGTTGAACAAGAATTAGAAACGGGTCATGAAATCGAGGAATTTATTGAAGAATTCGCGGTCGAAGAAGACGATGACTTGGAACTTTTGGACGAACTTGAAGAACTTTGAGTGATTTAGTCCCGTATCTGTTGGGAAAAGGCAGACTGCGAGTGAATTATTCTATATCTGCCGCGCCGAGTAAACCTCTTGAAATGAAGTATTGTATGAACATCGCACCATTTCCCTTATGAGGCATCAAACAAGCCCGACATTAGTGAATCCTATGCGCACGACAGTTTCTCCCTCCGAGCCGCGCTTCCAATGGCAGATTCTTCAACACCGTGATGCCTTCAAATCTTTGTCGTTATCGGTCTTGATGCTTCTTTCTACATTTGCTTCAATTCCGTATATTTCGATGGATGCTTTAGCAGCTTCAGACCAAGATGGTGACGGCCTCACATATGGTTTGGAATATCTCATGAATACTGCACCTAATGACCCAGATTCAGATAACGACGGCTTGCCCGATGGGTGGGAATGGCAATTCGGCCTTGACCCACTTTCGAGTAACGGGGGAGATGGCGCAGTTGGCGACCCAGATGGTGATGGAATGTCCAATCTGCAAGAGTATTCTTATTTGCAACCGCAGGGTTGGGACAGTTCTTCGACCCCGGGCGTTCTTGACAATGGTGTTTGGTGGAACGGAACTGTTCCAGTAAATGATTGGGATGAAGAAAATGCTCTCCAATACAATCGACCTGGATGTGGCGACAGCGGTTCAGACGGTGTTGGCAATGTGATTCTCTGTGATGAGGACCCAGTTGGAAATATCTGTGCGAATGGCTTTGATGATGACAAAGATGGCTTAGTTGACTCGGCGGACCCAGATAATGATGGTGACGCAGACTGTTCTTCCAATGATGATGATGGTGATGGAATAGCCGATGAAGACGTTGCAGGTTGGGATACTGATGGCGACGGAATGGATGATGGTTGGGAGGCTGCAAACGGCCTCAATGCAACATCAGCATCCAATGCGGATGGGCCGAATGGTGACCCAGATGGCGATGGTCTCAACAATCTCATGGAATACGTCAATCCTACTTGGACAACCATGTGTGGTGTCTCACCTTGTTTCCGAAATGGTCCAGATGGATTGGTCACTGAAACCACCACACCGTGCGACCCTGTTTCAGGCATTGGGCCGGGTGGATGTGCCACCTTTACCGCTGAAGTAGATGGAATCACGAGTACAAACCCACAACGAGCAGATACCGATGGAGATGGACTCAACGACTCGTATGAAGCATTGACCCTCTTGACCGACCCAACATCTTCCGATACAGATGGCGACGGAATCGACGATGGTGTTGAAGTCAACGGTGCATACGGAAATCCACCACAAGCTAGTAATCCTCGAGACAACAATACAGATGGCGATGCTTTTGATGATGGCGAGGAAGATACTAACTTCAACGGAGTTTTAGATCCGGGGGAAACAGACCCAACCCGTATGGAAGATTCCGGCGATGAAGATAACGATGGAATTCAAAATTGGGAAGAAAACCTGTCATGCACCTCTTGGGACATTGCCGATACTGATTTCGGTGGAATCAACGATGGTGATGAACGAAACGTTTCCCATGGGACTGACCCCTGTGATTCACTGATTAACTTTGAAACTACGATTGTTTCGTGGAATGGCGGCACTAGCCAACTCCAAGTCTTCAACGGCTCAGGCTTCAATCCAAGTGGAGGAGTTGGATGGTACAATAATTCTGGAACCTGGATATCTTTTGCCTATGCAGGTACTGTAAATAATGCCATTCAAGGAGTATCATCCGGCCCAACTGCTGGTGTCACTCAAGTTTCGAATCGAAATGGTTCATTTTGTCACACATCGGCTACTAGTTCTGGAACAATTGGGACGACACAGAGATATTGCGATGACGATTATACAGACTCAGATGGTGATGGCCTTGCAGATTGGCAAGAATTACTCGGCACCTTCGGTTGGTTCTCCAATCCAACACTTGCAGATACTGATGCTGATGGCGTGAGTGATTTTGATGAAGTTTTTGATAACACTGACCCTAACCAACCGTGTACAAATCTATTGGACGATGACTTGGATGGTTTGAATAATTATTTTGAAACAACCACTGGCTGTGACCTCTCATGGATTGGAATCCTTAACGGTTCGACAGATGTATGGGTTACTGATGATGCGACATTGGATACCGATGCTGGAGGCGTTAATGACCGAAATGAATACTTTGACGGAACAAATCCAGAAAATGACCCTACCGATGATTTGTTACCTGCTGATTTTGATGGTGACCGAATTCCAGATGCCGTCGAAAATCAAACTGGAACTGACTGGACCAACCCCGATACCGATGGCGGTGGAATGATTGATGGATTAGAATGTACACAAGAATTCTGGGTTGTTGGTTGCGTAGGCTCTCCTTTCGACCCGTTTGACCCAACCGACGATTTAGTTTCATCTGAAGTGGTATTTTGGGCAAATAACACAACGGGTACAGTTGATACCAATTTGATTCATCGATGGCGCCTGACGACCAATGATTTCTACACCGGAACGACTTATGCACACCTTGAAGATATACATCCATACGAAATTATGGTTCTCCCTTCTTCAAACATGACTCACTTAGCAGACCTCACCTTTTCAAATGAAACAATTGATTGGCAACTAACTTACAGAAACCCAGTCACTACAGGTAATCTTCCGGTTTCATATTCACTCTCAAACTTGTCATTTTATGTCGATATTGCTGGTGAATTACAGCGCTCAAACGACACACACAATATCGAAGTCCTCACTGGACCGATTCAGGAAGCATTTGTTCAACAACCAGAGTATTACTTTGATTGGGCAACACTTGCATCGACCACTGTAGCAGGAACAAATTCCAGTTATGAATTGATTTTACCGACGACCTTCAATGACCCAACTCACCCACATTCTTACTTGCTAAATGTCACTAATGCAGTCATAACTGAAGCTAGTGCAACCAATGCATATGACAGTGCAACTGCACTGCAAACGTTCCTTTCTGAAGGTAACGCAACTACTGAATTCAAGCGCAATTACAACGGTTCAGGTATTCCCTCCTCTGAAGATTTGAGCGTGACATTGATTCAGGCAACTAAAGAAGGGACATGTTCTGAATTCAATACTGCATTTGTGACTATGGCCCGACTTGCTGGTTTGCCAACTCGATTGGTGACCGGTTTCTCAGGTGGTATTTGGAATGGTGATGGCTATTCTGTTTATCCGACCCATATGTCTACTTGGGGTGAAGTTCGATTGCAGCAAAACTCTGCAAACGGTGATACTGAACTGGGATGGATTCCATTTGATGCCTGCCCTCCTGCTGAGGAAGTTGAAATTGTCAACCAAAGTATTTCCTCCATGACCATTGACCGTGACGGTGGCACATTCCTGAATGTATCCGGTCATCTACGTTATTCAGAAAATATGACCTCAATTGGAGAACTTCCAGTTATCGGATATCTCGTTCCGATGGCTCTTGAGAATGAAATTCCTGGTCAAGCAGCCATTCCAAACTTTGAGATTGGTTCTAGCATTACTCTCCCGAATGGAACATTCAGTTTCAATGGTAGCCCCCCTGAATTGGATGGTCCGGGAATGTATAGGGTAGTGGTAAGACTCACTCAAGCCGGATATGTAGCCGAATCAGGAATAATTTTTGATGGTTACATCAATGTGACAGATGATTCAGTCATCAATCATACTGCTCCGAATGCAATTAACGCTCCAATTGCAGGTGCAGGTGCCATGACCGTTATAGAAGGAATTCTTTCTTTGGAAAATGCACCGAACAATAAGATTGAGAACATTGGCGTGAATGATTTGACCCCACCATCGGTTTGGTTATCATTTACTTCTTCAGTGAATGGTTTTACCAACCTAAGCAGTTTCATCAATATTGATGGTAGTTGGAGTTTTGACCTTGACCTTGACCCACTTGAAACTAAAACTAATCTTTCCGCTACACTCGGGTTCTCTGGGTGGCAAGATACCCAAGCCACATCAATTACACCTTCGCAATTCCATTTGAGGCCTTCAACAACCTCGATTGTCATCGATGTCCGTGATGCACCAAACTTGACAGCGACCCTTGAGGGGCCACTTGCAAACAAGAGCATCATTTTGATCAATGATGATCTATGGATAAATGGTTCCGCACTTACAACGGGGGCATCTCCTGTTGCCATGGCCGGTAACCTATCCTTCTCAATTAGAGAAAATGGCACCACTCAAGAATGGTCTCAGGTGTTCAATCGAAGTGTAAATGGTGTGTTCAGTATCCAACATCTACTTGCGACCGCTGACGCCCAAGTGATGGCAGGAAATCTAGAGGTTCAAATTCGATTCTTCCCGAATGCCATTGAAGCGACCGATGATGCAAATGTATCTGCGGGTGAGCCATACCTGTTACGTGGCTTCCTTGAGTTTGAAGTTCAAGCAACTGCCCAATTAAGAGGCGCAGAGGCAACCGTTTTGGTAACTGCAATGGACCATCGTGGAGTTTCAACTGACCTTCTAATTACGGGTAACTTTGATTTCACTTTCAATGGGAATTGGGTTAACACAACAGTCGACCCTTCAACCGAAACAATGACCATCAACTGGCTCATTGATTCTACCTTATTTGCTGATGATTATTTGTTTGAGATTTCCTTCAATGGTTCAGAATTGTATCAGCCATCACTTGGCAACGATATGATACGTGTCGCAGCAGAAGTGGCATGGAATCTAAGTCTGGGTCAAGATTGGACACACTTGGGCAATTCAAGCTACTTATTCGGTGATATTTTCGATGCCCAATACACAAACATTAGTGTTCTTGGAGATAACATCACCATGCTCTCTATCATTATGATGACGCCCGATGGAATGCCAATTGACCTTGCGCAAGGATTCTTGAATAACACTACGGGTAGTTTCCTTCTGAATTTCACGATTCCAACAACAAGACCTTCAGATTCATATGAATTTATCTTGAATATGGATTTCGATACCATGGCGCCACCAGGTGGTGCTTATTTCAGATTCGTCGACAATTCAGTCCCACCAGCAATGCCGACTCTTCCTTCGACTCTTGTAGGTGTTGAATCAGAATTCGTCGTTGAACCTGAACGTGAGAAGATGATTGTAGAAATCAATCAAACACTCGATTTCAATACTAAGATTACCGATGTGGCCGACAAATCTAACGTTTCTGGTGCCAGTGTCGAATACATATTTGATTGGGGTAACACCAATGTTTCCATGGATATAGATGTTTCAGATGCTGAAGGCAATTCTTCAATTCAATGGACAGCAGCAGGTGTTTCACCTGGTTATTATGATGTATTGGTGATTGTTTATGATGATTTAACTGATGGACTGGGCCAAGGTAATTCACGAAGGACTGGAAACTCTTCTATCGTCAACCTCACAGTTCAAGTTCCAAGTGAGATTCGTATCGATTCGATTCCAAGCGTGACAACTGCTGGGCTGAATTTCAATGTTCTCGGACAAGTTCTAGATGGTGATAACTCATCACGTCCACTTACAACTCCTGTAGAGATGTCAGCATTCTGGTTGAACAACCCTGGTGAAATATTGGTTGCTGCTTACCAAACATCTCCTAATGGGACATTCAACATGAGCATTCCTACCGATACAACGGGCAATGGAACTGAACGTGGAAACAAAATCCTCGTAATTAGTGTGAACGAAGGTTCATCTCCATTCTATCTGACGGCAACTACACAAAATGGAATTTTGGTTATGGGTGTCAGCCAATTTAACAATCTTCAACCACTTAATCCAGTTACTGTAAATCGTGGAGACACAATAAACATCACTGGACGTTTGCTCGAATCTTCGAATCTCTTTGCGCCATTATCTGGATTTGATGTAGATATTCAATTCCATGAGACATGGTTGGCAGGTACACAGACCGATGGTGAAGGTTTTGCAAACTTTAGCCACCAAATTCCTATGACTCATCCACTTGGATTGATTGTGGTGTCACTGGTCTTCAATGGTTCATCTGATTTGCTGAACACTCAAGTCAATCTTTCCTCTGTCACCATTCGTTCAACCACAATCATGATTGTTGACCCTATTACAACTAACCCAGTTGCGGGTACTTCATTCAACGTCACAGGGCTTGTGGTCAGCGATAATGGAAGTGGACTTGAACAGCGAGATGGAAGTGTATTACCTTCGAATATATTGTTCAGTATCAATGGACAACCGACTGGATTCACTGTTACCGGAGGTTCAGTTATGGCCGGTGGAATTTGGGCGGCATCAATACTTCTTGGCGAAGGATTTGAAGCAGGTAATAATTCACTTGCAGCATCTTATGTTCCAAACGTCAACTACTATGTCGGCTCGACAAATAATACTTCATTTGACAGTCGTGGTTTCACAACCCTTGTGTTTATCCAACCTGCTTTAGATGCTCTAGGTTCACCGTCTTTAAACGACCGTACAGAACGAGGTAATGATGTTCAAATTCAAGTATTGCTTAGAGACAACACCATGGCTGCAGTTGGCTCACAACAAGTTGTCGTGACCCTGATTGGTACCGATGTCAGTACAACTCTCACTACCTTTGCGAATGGAACTGCAGTAGGTTTTCTAACAGTCCCAAGCAACCAAAGTATTGGTTTCAATGACCTTGAAGTCAGCTTTTCAGGAATACCTGGAACAACTGGATTAATTGGCTCTAATGCTTCAACTCAATTTGCGGTCCTTGCTCAAACCAATATGGTGATATCAACATCTCCTTCGACCCTTGTCGCTGGTGACTCTTTCACCGTTCAAGGCACATTGCTCGACGACCTCAATCAAACTCTGACCATAAACGGGGTTTCTTCTGTTGCAATCGTGCACCTTCTTGTCGATGGTGTTCCAGTTTCCAGTGTTGAAACCGATGCAGTGTCTGGAAATTATTCCATTGGTTGGACTTTGCCAGAGGATACGGCTGCGGGGGCTCATCTCATTGAGGTGCGATACCTCGGTGGGCGAGACTGGGTTGACCCAATTGGTGTTGGAGACCCAGCAAATCCTGATTTCTATCTGCCAAGCAGTGCACAAGTCAACTTTAACGTCAGTGTTCCAACCAAGATTATTCTCTTGACTCCAAGTGGTACCGTTGACCGAGAGGCTTCCATGACACTCCAAGGTCGTCTTCTGGATTTGGTGGATTCACCTTTGGAAAACCTCACCGTCGAAGTCTGGCTTGGAGGACAGTGGATGACCAATGTCACTACCGATGACACAGGTCTCTTTACTGCTGTTTATCCAGTTCCGTCCGATGCACAACTTGGCCCTATTTCTCTTGAAATACATTTCACTGGAACAACCTTCTATCTGCCAAGTAATGCAACTGGAATTTGGACGGTTTACAGTCAGGTTCTAGTTTCAGTTTCGATGGACACGCCGGTAGCAGTCGGTCAAAAC
>JABJFI010000098.1 GCA_018662825.1 Methanobacteriota archaeon
AATTCTGGAAATAACACCGGCAATAACACCGGCGGTAACGGGACAGGTAACGGCACAGGTGGAAACAGCACTGGCGGTAACAGTACCGGCAATTCGACGAATCTCACCGTGGTAAACAATACCCTGATGTTTGGAAACAGTTACACATCGTACAATTCACTTCACACATTATTAGAGAATCTCGGTATTCAAAACGCTGATGCAATAACAGCAGGCGGCAAGAAATTATCTGCTCACTGGAGTGATGTGAACTCGAGCCATTTGTCAAACACGACGTTACGGAATCCGAATGTCGATTGGGATTATGTTATCCTTCAAGACCAAAGCCAAGTACCAGGATTTTATCGAACCAATTCAGATTGGCTTGCCAGCATGAACGGTGCTGTTGGATTGGCTGGTGCTGTTGAAGATGAAGGAGGCGAATCGGTACTCTTGATGACATGGGGTCGAAGAAACGGCGACGCAATGAACCCTACTTTGTATTCAAATTTCTCAGTAATGCAAGAGCGTCTTGAATCTGGATACATTGATTATCACGATAACATGACTGCAGCAGGCAATACTGTTTGGATTGCTCCAGTTGGTCTTGCATTTGCTCACATTCATGACAGCGTCATGGCATCTGGAATAAATGCGACAGTTTCAGGAAATACATTCTATGACCTTTATTCATCGGATGGAAGTCACCCTTCACTGGCAGGGAGTTATCTTGCAGCATGTGTTCTGTATGCCACTATGACTGGTGATTCACCCGTTGGTTCAAACGATACAGTTTCATTGAATGCGACTCTCAAATTGGAATTGCAACAGGCAGCCGCTGCAACCGTATTCAATGAAACCTTACATCTTTCCTATCCTTGGCAAGCGACGGGAACTGCTACCTCGAGTATGATGATGTCTTCACCTCGTGGCTTGGGTGGGGGAATACCTGCAGGTTGGAATGTACAATGGGTTGATGACGAATTTTCTAATATGCCAGCAGGTTCCTCTGAAACTGCAAGCCTGCACATATCGGTGCCAAGCAATGCAGCACCAGATTACTATGGATTTAGATTGTTTAGTGCATCAACAGGTGGAAATGTTTCAACTTCGACCATGCTCGTCGTTCATGTCGACGAAGAGCACAACCTCAGCATCGCTTTCCTTGACCAAAATTCAGATTTTATCCCAGGGCTCTCTACGAATTCGAGTGTTCAAGTAACCAACACAGGAAACGCCATTGTCGACTATGATTGGTCTCTTTCACTTCTAAACGGGCCATGCCAAGCCTCACTTGCAACTGCTTCTACCCCTTCACTTGCTCCAAACGCAATGGTTGATGTCAACTTCCAAATTACTGTCGATGAACAAGCATCAAAATCTGATGATTGCGATTTGAAATTGGAAGCAATAGGAACGTCCTCTTCTGAACAACATGCAATTACGCCTTTCTTTTTCACTGTCGACATGGATGAATTAGTTGACTTTGAGTTGAATAAGCCCATGGGGCAATTAGAAGTGACTCCGGGCAATCCTATTACTTACGAAATGCGCATTACCAACAACGGCAGCGAAACTGCCAATTTCTATCTTGATGTTCTCACGCCACCTGAATTGCAGACCTCATTTGTTTCAAGTTCAAGCGTACAGGTAAGTCCAGGCGACACCGGAATTTGGACCCTATCAACGGATGGGGTCTCGGGGCAAGTCGGTACTTTCATGCAGTCCTTTTTGGTTTCATATGCCGGAGAAACCTCATACTCCAGTTTTGACATAGAAGTGCTAGGGGTAAGTCATGCTACACTCTCTGGGCCGCTGGATGGCCGAATACAAACACAACCCAGTGATTCAGTTGTAACCACTTTCACTCTATCGAATACAGGTACTTCGGACCTTACACTCTATGGTTCTCTCTTTGGTTTGCCGGCTGGTACTGATGCAACACTAAGCCACACCCAAGTCCTACTTTCAATAGGTCAAACTATCGAAGTTAACTTGACAATAGACACACAATCCTCGGCATCTGCAGGAACATATCAACTTTCATTTGCTTATTTTGATTCGAATATGACTGCTGAAACTTCGATATCATTGCTCATCCAGGAGCGGTTCAGTGTAAAACTCAACCCAATGTTCGGACATCAGCAAAATACTCCCCTTCCTGTCGGACCGTTTAATGCAACAAACGGAGTTATGTTCGATATGTTGAACACTGGTTCGACACAAGACACCCTGTATCTTTCGCTTTTGGACTACGACGGTGCATTGGAATGGTTTACCTTTGAATTCATGGCAACATCCGCAGTTTTGGACTCTGGTGGAACCATGTGGAACTCCGTCATGTTCCGCGAGATTGCAACTGGTGCACCATCTAGCGGGGTTACGGTGGGCATCATCCTTCAGTCCACTTCTGATAGTAATGTATCAGATCACCTGAATATCACCTTGATTCCATCTACCTCTGGTGCTGAACTTCTCGTTCTTTCCGACGATGATTCCGCCCAACCTAACGGCACCATTTACGGTACAGTAGTCGTGACCAATACCGGAAATGCGTTGGATGATTTGCAAATTACCACCGTTGGAATTGATTGTGGCGTGACCAGTTCACACCAACTAATGGCTGGACAGTCTTCGGATGCGATACCGTGGTCCTGTACAATTCCTTCTGACTCGGATGCGGGCTTGAAAGAGTTGGTATTCCGTGTCACCAGTTCTTCTCGTCCCACATATTCAATCACCAGTAGTGAAATTTACACCGTCGAACCAGTGTGGGGCTCTTCAGGAGTTTTG
>JABJFI010000099.1 GCA_018662825.1 Methanobacteriota archaeon
AGGACAATAATGGCGAGACCTCCGATGATAGCAGTTGGTACCGAGCCAAGAGCAGCACTGACACTTTCGACAAATCCTTCAGCAGGTTTCTCTGCAACGGTGAGCGTAATACTATCACTGGATTTTTCTCCATCGTCATCGGTGACGGTAAGAGTGAATGTCCATTGTCCTGGGGCGAGATTGGTAAGTGTATATTCCGCTCCACTGTAATCGACTTCACCGATGAAATTACCATCGAGGTTGCTGTCGATGAGGTCGCTGTCCCAGTCGTATTGTAAAGTGAGTTTGTCGCCAGCAGTTTCTCGAGAAGTTAATCCCGAAAGCGTGATGTTATCGCCTTCCATCAACTCAAACACATTCGTTGAATTGGTAATGGATGCTGAAGGGGCCAGATTTTGAACACTGACATTGACAGATGTCATCGCTTGGGCTCCGTCATCATCAGTAACGGTAGCAGTGATTTGGCGAATTCCACGCGTCGACCACATGGCAGTCATTTCCATACCTATCATTTCACAGTCATTGACAAAGTTTCCATCGCTGTTACTGTCAACCAATGCATCGATGTCCCAACACACTTCAAGACTTTCAAGGTCGGAAGCAGTGTCATCAACTTGAACACTCAAGGTGAGGTTATCGTCTTCAAAGATTGGAACATTTGAACCGAGTCCGGAAATACTTGGGGGGACATTTGCAATATTCACGGTGGCTGTTCGAACTTCCGAACGTGCGCCATCGTTGTCATAGGCAGAAACCTGAATCGTATGAAGGCCCGATGTTGGCCATGAAACCGAAGCAGTTGAAGACGGGCCTTTGGTCGTCTCGGTCCAATTGAGGTCCATGTCCGAAGGCAACCATTCGATATTGATGTCATCACGGTCAGAAAGGGTGTCATCACCGACAATTCGCAGTAAAGCCACTTGGTCTTCATCCAAATCCCATACGCCTTGAGTATCGGCTGACAAGTTGGTGCCACCAAACCATAATTCGGGGTAAGCCAATGTAGGTGCAATATTCAACACATCCAAAGTGGTAGACACAGTTGTTGTCTCTCCATCATCATCCGTTGCTACAGCTGTAATATCCAGAAGACCTTCACCCATTGGGGTAAAGGTACATGTTGGTTGAGTCAAGCCTTCTTGGCAATTCAATCCCGGCCAAGAAACAGTCACTTGTTGCCCAGATGGAGAGATGGTATCGATATCTCCACTATCAGTGGCATCAATGGTGATTTCTGATTCAACATCGATACTTTCAACCATGCTGAGATTCAAATAAGGTGCTCGATTAAGTATTGTTACGTTTGTTTCAATGATATCTTCATCCAGTTCTTCATCGAATACGATGATTTTGACCATCCACTCACCATCATCACTCCAATTCCACTGTGTGATACAATCTGGAGCTTCAAGCACTTCGATCAATCCGGGTTTGGATTCGAGTTCAAAACGACAATCCACATCGCCACCATCTTCATCGAAACTGGCTGAAGCGTTGAGAATAATATTTTCATAGGTATATTTCCCTTCATCATAAGTGAAGAACCCAGTTGGGGCACGTCCGATGAAAATATCAATACTCGCAGCATTATTTGAGCGGTTTGCATCTTCAGTGACAAGTTCATCGGGGTCTACAGTGAAAGAAAGAGTTTGGTTTCCAATTGCAGCATCTGTTGGAACAGTCCAGTTGACAGTGATGCGTTGTTCACTGTATGCGGGGATAGGAGGAACCGTTTCACTGATGCTCGTCCCATCAGGAACAATGACTTCGATTTCAGTTGCCGGCGAGGTGAGTACCCCTCGGTTTTGTGCAGGAATTGATAATGTCAGCAAGTCTCCAGGTAATGCAGCATATCCGATCGCCGGGTTCAATGTGACTGTGTCAGTACCTCGAGTTCGAGTTACAATTATCGAATCACTTTGGGCAATCAAATCAATCGCCACTACATTCAGATCAATGACGACTGTAGTCGCTCCAATAATTTCTGTTACGGGGTCCCAAACTATTACTCCATTACTTGAATAATCATCACTTGAAGGAGTGGTGTCCATTCCATCGGAAATGTTGAGTGTATAGTCAATCATACCAGAACCATCTGTCGTTGGGCTGGCTATGTGGTCCGTAGATTCATAGCGAACTTGCATATTTTTATTGGCTTGCGGTTGAGCGCCCGGAGAGGTTTCATAGGTTACTGACACAGTCTGCTCGGAATTTGGAAGGGTGGCAAGGAATTGCAAATCGACATCGACGACAACATTGCGGGCTCCTGGATTAGATGTTGGTTGTACACCCCATGAATCAGCAGGAGTATATGATTTTAATAACCAATCAATGGTAAAACCTGCAGAATTTGAAATCCTCATCCAGGCATTGTAACGTACTGCTGGACAGTACCAATTGAATCCCTGAGAGATACTAGTTTCATTCCATTCATTGATTTTAAATGAATCATCACAACCAGTATAGGAGATTGAATCAACGCCATCGGTTGGAATGCCTGCAGCAGTAATCTGCCAACTATTGTTTTCAGGTCCAGCAGTATTAAATTCCGATGGGTCAAAGTAATCTGATTCGCCTTCTACATCAGTACTTGCATCAAATTCCATATACCATTGGTCACCGGTGTGAAGTGGAAAATCATACTTTTCCTTAGGCGGGTCATATGATGTTTCAAAGGAGATAGTTGCAATATCCTGACGAAACCATGCACTATTGAAAGCATCAAACGTAACATCTAAAGTGAATTCACTATCGATGACTGCTAAATCACGTACTCGAATAAGATCTTCACCATCATAGCCTACGTCTAATGTTCCACTGACATCACCGAGAGGCGTATCTTCAATATATGCGCCATTATTTCCTGAAGTAAAATCTCCACTTATTTCCATCTTGTAAGCAAGGGTTTGAATATTATCTACATTAATGAAAAGTATATCAACGATTTCATAGACAGTATCTCCGGTTAACGTTTGTAGTGTTGCTGAAACATTGGCTTGTTGAATTAGTTGTTGAACATCGAATTGAGTTTCATAGGTATATTTGTCACCAATTCTCCATGTAGGGACATCGATGTCTTTGTTCCAGCCTTCTGCAGATTGGACCTCATATTCTGAAAGTTCAATTGTGTGATGAGAAACCATGCTCGTCATAGGAGCGGCCAACATTAGAAATATCAATCCAAAGACAACTGGGCCAAAGCGATTCATACATCTCCGAGTATGTCCTCCTACTTGAGAGGCTTGATTATCCGTCCCGTAGGGACGATTAAGAATTGGAGGATTGAGCATCGAGATATTGTTGACCATAATGTGACCACTGTTCTTCGGTCCAACCCTCGGGCAATCCCCATTCGGGTAATGCAGGGGCTTGTGATTCAACCATTGGTTCTTGAGGTGTTAAAACAGATTCTGTTGTCGCTTCAATTTGCGGAATTGTATCGGATAGTGGCATGTCCTCAGGAGTTTCCAATGCTGATACAAACATGAGGTCAGAAGGCGGTGACGGGGGGCGTCGCGATTGCGCTTCGTCGAGCAAGGATTGCGCTTCGAATGCTTGTTCAGACAAGTCTTGTCCTTCGAATCCTTCTTGTTGCCAATGTTCATCAGTTGGGTACGCTTTCTTGCGACGTGAAAACATTGCAACAACCAACAAGGTGGCAACCAATAAGCCAATTTGCGCCCATGGATTTGCTTCGTCACCAATCAATGCAGCACCAACTTGTTCGATTGAAGTACGCTCAGGTGGTGCAACTTCGACAACCATTGTAGCTTGCCCCGGCCGTTCAGGATTCTCGTCCCAAGCCATTGCTTTGACACGAATTGTGCCAGCCTTTCGGAACATGTGCGTGACTGTTGAACCAACCAAGTCGGCATCGTTGTCTTTGATTCCATCACCGTTGCTGTCAATAGTGATGTCTAAATCCCAAACAATGGTTAATCCTTCTAAATCATTCAATGAATCAATCGTTTGTTCAGCATTGAGGAAACAGTCACGATATGCGATGCAATTGATGTTTTGTAATCGAACAATAGGCGGCATATTGAGTACTTCGACGGTAAGAACTTCACTTGATTGCGCCCCATCATCATCGGTGACGTGGTAAACGATGGTGTGCGAACCACTTCGGTTCCAAGCATATTCTAGGATATCTCCTCGCACATCACAGTCATCATCAGCTCCCCCTAAGTCATCACTGTCAATTCCTGGGTCGATATCCCAGCATTTGACGAGGGTTGGAATATCACTTTCCGTATCGGTAGAATTGCCGACAATGGTAATACTTTGTCCCTCTGCAATAGGCAATAGCGAGACTAGAGGTTCGATGACTGGCGGCACATTTTGAATGTTAATCCATCGCTCTTCAATATGACTTGCCTCACCATCTGTATCGCTCACTTCTAACCGAATAGTATGTAATCCAGAGGTATCCCATTGCATCGGGTAAGTTGATGTTCGTCCAGAAAATGTGTACATTAGAGATGGTTGTTGACCATCAGGCCACCATGTGTGGGTCAAACTTTCTAAGTCATCAATTGAGTCAAGTGCTTGTCCTTTGACAATAACTTCTTCATCTTCATCTAAATGCCAAATTTGTTGTTCATCACTTTCGATAAATTGGTTGTTTTTCTGTAAGGCAATCGATACACCGTGGGGTGCGATATTGGTAAATCGGATGTCATATGTAGCAACAGTCGTTTCATAGTCATCATCGGTGGCTACAGCAGTAAATGTATGCCAACCTTCTGTTGATGCAGTGGTAGTACAAACACGGGTATAGTATCCTTCTTTGCAAAATGCATCAGGCCAATGTACGTCGACCACACCGGGCCATACATCTTCAGAATCCGAATCATTGGCAAATGCATAGAGTGTGATTGGATGTTCAACTTTAGCCTCACTACGTGCACTCAAAATTTTAATTTGGGGATGTCGA
Source organism: Methanobacteriota archaeon (assembly GCA_018662825.1). Lineage (GTDB taxonomy): Archaea > Thermoplasmatota > Poseidoniia > Poseidoniales > Poseidoniaceae > MGIIa-L1. Next base: position 4,937 of record JABJFI010000099.1, read on the forward strand.
TTTCCAATTGTCACCATCAAGGTCGCCGTTTGTTCATCACGTTCTTCATCAATGACCGTAACTTCAACAGGGTAATTGCCATCATCGCTCCAAGTCCAATTTACCAAACAAGAGGATGAAGGAATAGATTGCCAAGCCCATGTCAGTGAACCATCATCGTATGGAATATTGAACAGGCAAGAAACATCTCCTCCGTCTTCATCATAACTTCCATTGGCAACAAGTTGAATGTTTTCGAGAGTGAGGGCAGAAGTATCGATGAGTTGAGGGATCGGCAGACGTCCAACGAACATTGAAAGTTGTGCAATGTTATTGGTTGAATTTGCATCTGCTGAATTATCTCCATCTGGATCCGCTTGCCACGAAACAGGTATCGTGCCAATCGCTTGGTCATTTGGAACAATCCAAGTAAAATTCACTTTATGCGCTTCATAGGTGTCCAGTGATGGAAGTGGATGAGTTGACAATTGACCATCAGGATGTGTAATTGTCATCGTCGTCGGTATGCTTGATGTGATGCCTCTGTTTTGGACAGCGACTTCGATTAACAATTCATCAGCAGGCAATATATTCCAACCTGACAATGAATTCAGTTCCGTAACAACTCCGCTTCGATTTCGTAAGACCTTAGCAAAATCTTCACTTGAAATTAAATCCAATCCGACCAGATATTCGTCAAGTGTCAAAGTGGACGAACCAACTTTGTTTCCAAAAGAGGAAATGGAAGAAGGTTGAACTCGCGCTACAATGCCATGGCTTGCCCAATCGAGTGCTGAACTTGAGGAATCTATTGCATCACCCATGTTCATGACTGCGTGAGCACTTCCATTACTGGCAGTAACAACTTGTACAATATTATCCATTGCTTCATTATGTATTTCCAAAGGAATGCCATCTACAGATGAGAAACAATCAGAGGAGGCATTGACCCAAACAGCCATCGGTGTATTCAATGCAGTAATTTCATTTTCCAAATCGACAGAGAGACAGTCATCCCGAGTTCCTGGGTTGTTGTACTGGTCAACACCGACAGAATCCAAAGGCATGTATCTCTTGAGTCGAAAATCGATAATTAATCCAATCTCATCTTCGGTGTGGAGCCAAGCAAAGTTTCGAGTTTCTGGACAATACCAACGATAGCCACTTTGGTCTCCATTGCTGTCGATGGAAGTCAATTCATATGAGGCATTACAGCCACCGTAGCCAATAGTTTCCCCATAACTATTACGAGGTTTCCCAATGTCTGTGACTTCCCATGTTGTACTTTTGGTGTCTGAGGTTGGAACCGGGAAAGGAGTGATGTAATCACTTGAACCCGACCAAGCGGAAGAGGAGGTAGTAGTAGTAGTCCACTGTTCATTGGCCCGAAGCGGGAAATCATAGACTTCATTGACAGGGCTGTAAGTGTTTGATATTGTAATGTCTCCAAGAACTTGTGCAAGACTAGAGAGGCCATAGGGTACGAAACGAATATACAAGTCCAAATCACTTCTCATCGAGGAAAGGTCGCTGACTCTGAGGTATTCTGTTTGTTCAAAAGTGATGTAGACATTGCCGCTATAACCATCGAGTGACACACCAGATTTATCGAAGTTCGCAGATGTTCGTAAGGTGTATGCAAGAACCGACATGTTGTCAACTGTACGCTCGGTAATCGCTGTAACTTCAGCAGTCGTATCACCGTAAATTTCTCCAACACTTGCTTGGACACCTGAATCTGTAACAAGTTTAGTTGGGTCAAATGTGCCGGAATATACCCATTTGTCTCCAATTCTCCAAGTAGGGACATCTTGAACTCCAGGGTCTTCTGATGCAAATTGAATTTTTGGGATGTCATCCAAAGTCGAGACAGAAAACAGAGGTTGGCAAGAAGCAAGGCACAACAACAAAACCAGCATCAAAGGAGATGCAAGTCGAGTCGAGGCTTTGGCCATGGTTGCCCACGTTCGCAATAGAACATCAACGCTTCTCTTGCCGCATACGGCAAAATCACAGAAGGTCGGCTAATTCGTCCTTAATGATTTCAACAGCTTCAAGAATCTCATCCTTGTGTCGAGCACCAGTAATAACCATCTTTCCACTTCCGAAAATTAGACAAACAACCTTTGGATAGTCAAGGCGGTAAATCAATCCAGGGAATTGTTCTGGTTCGTATTCGACTTTGTCGAAAGGCAAGTGGAAGGTGAGGTTGTTCAAGTTGAGTTTCCGAGGGACACCGGCTTGTGGTTCGTTGGTGAACTTATCTTTTCCATCGTAATCTTCAGGATAGTGAAGAGCGTAGGTAGCAACCATGTTTTGGACTTCAATTTCAACTTGGTCAAGGTCCCATGTCTCGATACCAGCAGCACGAAGGTCATCGATCATTCGCTCAATACCAACCTTGATATTATCTTCGTCCTTTCCGCCTGTGCATACTGCACGGCCGGAGCGGAACATTAGAATTGCAAGTTTAGGGTCTGTTACACGGTAAACAACACCAGGAAATTGTTCTGGTTCGTATTCACAATTAAGCTGGATTGCGATATCCGGCAAATCTAGTTCTTCAGCGACTCGGGTACTCGCTACAACATTCACTACAGTTAGACGTTCTTCATCAGTTGTCATAGTGGGGCCATATATAACGACTATATAAAAAGAAGGCAGGAACCGTAGCACTTATATTCGCTAAAAAGAGAGTACTGCGGCTATACGTTTGGTTTTGTATCCCATAATGGCAAATTTTCGGTTTCATCAATGGATAAGCCAGCGTTACCAAATCTCGAGATAAGTGTTCTTCCACCTGCTAATTCGATGGCTTCACTGGTTTGTTTTGGATTGGTTGTCAACGCCACCATACAACCTCCCCCTCCTGCGCCTGTGAGTTTTGCTCCCAATGATGTTGGTGCTGCTGCGCGAATGAGATTTTCCAATTCAGGGCAAGAAACTCCAAGTCCTTGGAGCATGATTTGATTTTCAGTCATCGCTCGTCCAACAGCAGCAAAATCACCCTCCTTCAAGGATTTAATTCCTCGCCGCGCAATGACGCCAATCGTTTCAATTTCCTTCATTCTTTGTGGATTGTTCTTCATAGCAGCAGCCACTTTAGCAACTTGCTTAGAGGTTGGAGCGTGGATGCCAGTATTGCCAATGACCAAGTAGACTTCTTCGGCCGATTTTGGAAGGTTGATAGAGTGTAAATGCCATTCAATTTCCCCTTCTGGAATTTTGAGCCGACGAGAATAGAGAAAATCTTCTTCTGATTCAAGAGTATCTGAAAGTAATACAATACCTCCATGGGCGCATGTTGATGCATCCATAGGGGATGCTCGTCCACCTTGCGCTATTGCTTCAACAGCATGAGCAAGTAAGGCACATTCATCAAGGTCCACAACACTCTCATCACTGACATAATGAACACTCTTTCCAGCATCACCGTCTCTGTGTGCATTGAGTTCACAGTTTTCTATCGAATACACGCCTTCTTGCTCAAATTGGCTTGAATAGCCTTCTGACCACGCCATGCTGTCTCGCAGTTCTGCAGAGTTATACCATCTGCCTCGAGCGACTCGTAATGCAGCACTTGCGGCAACAGAAAGCGCTGCAGATGAACCGAGTCCAGATGCCGGTGGAATGTCTCCAATGACACGAATAGAGAGATTCGGTGCGCCTTGTTTCGGTTGCCACAAACGGTTCCGGAGTGCTTGAACATGTGGATGTCGTTTAGGATCGAATTTCATTCCATCGATTTTCCATGTCTCACTATTCCCCTTCAAGGTCTCAATAGATACAGAAATTCGTTGCCCGATAGCGACCGCAACAGCGGGTTGTCCATAGACGACCGCATGTTCACCAAAGAGAATGCATTTTCCTGGAGCGCTCGTTGATACTCGACCCATACAATCCCCCGTGTCTTTACCAGCACCTCTCGCTTCATATCCCTTGTTCTCAGTCATCGGTCTTTGAGAGTGAATTGTCGGTGCATTGAAGGTTTGAACTCATCTGCCATTGACTACGGGAATATTTCCGATGAGATGATATTAGATGGAACACCCATTGACAATGACATACGGTCCCGTTTCCGGATGGCTGATACTCCTCCTCCTTGGTGGTATTTCAGGTTCGTTTTTCATCTATCAAGTCGTCAAAGCCTCTCGACTGGTCCTCAAAGGTTCCTCCGATAATCGATTCGATAACTGGGGTGCGCGAATCAAAGAAGTAATCACAGGATGGCTTGGTCAGAAAAAAGTTCTCAAAGACCGAGTGGCAGGAGGAATTCACGTTCTCATGTTCTGGGGATTTTTGATGCTTTCAACCGATATGTTCGACTTGGCGACTGCCAATTGGTTTTCACATAATATTCTACCAGAGATTGTTCGTGGCCCTTGGAATCTCATCGTTGAAACTGGATATACAATTGCACTTATTGGATGTATTGCAGCATTGATACGACGAGTAATTTTCACTCCTGAAAAACTCAAAGGAAAATCACAACTTGAAGGAAATTTCATTCTTTTCCTCATCATGACCATCACCGTTACAGCATTCTTTGTCGAGGCAGGTGAATCCTCGGTTTCGGCCACATGGGAGCCGATTGGGTCTTGGGTTGCTGCGACCATTGTCCCAAGTACAACACTGGTCATTGGTGCTTATTGGATGCACATGCTGGCGATTTCTACTTTCCTATTTTTGATTCCCCTCTCCAAGCACATGCACTTGGTGATGGCCTTCCCGAATGTCTTTTTCCACGATATGCGGCCAATGGCTGCAATGGAACCTCTTGCACGTGGAGAGGATGGTAAGGCAGTTCCACTAGATGACTTGGACATCGAATCCTTTGGAACGGTGAATTATACTGATTTGACATGGCGTAATCTCATCGATGGATGGGCTTGTACTTCGTGTGCTCGATGCCAAGATGTTTGTCCTGCTTATGCCTCTGGAAAATCACTCAACCCAATGCAAATTATTCACGATGTACGTCATTACGCCAACGATAATGCAACAACACTACTTGCCGGTGAAACACCTGAACAAGATATAATTGCGCGATTCGGAGAAGATGCAATTTGGGCCTGTACTACTTGCCATGCTTGTGTTGAAGCCTGTCCGATCTATATTGACCATGTTCCAAAATTAACCGATGCTCGACGTCACTTGATGATGGAGCGTATGGAGTTTGATGAATCTGTAGAAGCAACCGTTCTGCCACTTATGACAACAATTGAGAATCTTGAATCGGATTCAAACCCCTATGGTTTGCCGGCTCACGAGCGTGGCGATTGGGCTGCTGACCTGGATGTCAAAGTTGCAGAACCTGCTGAATACATTTACTTCGCAGGCTGTGCAGCCTCTTTCGATGAGAGAAACAAGAAAGTGGCACGCGATACAATCAGTCTCATGAAAGAGGCAGGTCTTGATGTTGGAATCCTAGGAATGCAAGAAGGTTGTAGCGGTGATGCTGCTCGACGTGCTGGAAATGAATATCTCTTCCAAATGTTAGCGGAAACTAATTTGGCAACCTTTGAAGAAGTGGGTGTCAAGAAAATCGTAGCCTCTTGCCCTCATTGTTTCCATACCCTTGGAAAGGAATACAAAGACTACGGTGGAGAAGACATCGAAGTTATGCACCATTCTCAACTCATCAATCATCTTCAAAATGAAGGCAAATTACCTGAACCGAAACACGATGGCTCAGTCACATACCACGACCCATGTTACCTTGGTCGAATTGGTGGAGAAATTGATGCACCTCGAGATGCAATCGGTGGCGTGGATGTAGAAGCTGGCCGACATGGCAAGGAATCATTCTGCTGTGGTGCAGGTGGTGCCCAAATGTGGATGGAAGAACATGTTGATGAAGGCCATGACCGTGTCAATATTATTCGTTCAAAGGAATTGGCAGAAACCGGAGCAGATACTGTAGCAGTTGGCTGTCCATTCTGTTCAACTATGGTGACTGATGGTTTGACCGCAATTGGTTCAGAGATGGAAGTCAAAGATATCGCTGAAATCGTTTGGGAACAAATCAAAGCCAATGACGCTGCAATAGAGGCAAAGAAGGCAAAACCTGCTGAGTCGTCGGAAGCGGTTTGAGTGATATGATGAAACTTCTAATCGTTGACCTACTGGCTGAAAGAAAGGCGTTTGGACAAGAAGGTGTTAGGGATATAATATCTCATTTTGAGAATCCTGAAGTCTATCTTTGGTCACCTCATACTTCAAAGAGAATTGAATATGATTTTGGAATTGTAGTCGATAATCCGATAGATGCAGACTTCGTTGTAATTACTGGTTCTCGACGCAATGTTAGCCAGTGGGAGCCTTGGATGGATGATGTTGCTAAATTGATTCGAGATGTCCAAGTACCTCTTGTTGGAATTTGCTTTGGCCATCAAATAATTGCAGCATCCCTTGGTGGTAAAGTAATACGGGCAGAAAAGATAAGTCAATTTGTGGCTCCAGTTCAATATGATGATGGCAGACATGTTCATGCATTATTCACCCATCAAGACCATGTCATTGATTCAGGTGAGATGGAAGTAATTGCTAGGTCAGAACATTGTGGCATAGTTGCTTGTAAACATCCAACAAGAAATATTAGAACAGTACAATATCATCCTGAGGCTACTGAAGAAGTAATTGCTAAAGCGGTTCAATATGGAGACATGAGCGATGAAGAGGCCAAGATGTTTGACTTCAGAAAAAGTTTGATTCCATTCAAGCAAGCATTACTCTGATTTTTTCAATTTGTCATTGAAATCAAATTCAAATGAATATAATGCCAATATCAATCCCAGAAATAATCCATATTCTGCAAATGCGGCAACATTAACAGCATCTTGAATTGAATTTAAAGTGAATATTGTATCGCCAGTTAGACCATATTTGTCTAAATCTTTGACTGCTCTGACAATACTTTGAGACATAATTGTGAATGAAACAAATGCAATGGCGATACCCCAAATTCTAACTTTGCGGCCGGATGAATTCGCTTCGGGGAAAGAGAGGTGTGCAAAAAGAGCCCACAACATCCCAAAATTGAAAACATTAGATGCAGTCAAAATATGAATCGACAAGTAATCATACATATTTGCAAACGACATAACAACAAGATTTGCGCCAGTAAATATCCCACAACCCAAAGCCAAATGCATCATTTTACGTCGTCCATTACCACGCATGGAATACCACATTCGGTAGGCAAAAAACATCTGGAGTATTCCAGTAGACAGGAATCCGATGGTAAAAAACCATCTTTCCAGTCCAGGGTAATCTGATTCAGAAATGAAAAATGGGATGGCACGATTGTGCCCACTAATCACATGAATAGACATTGAAAAGAGAACTGTAAGTGTCGGTAATAGCCACCCTATTCTTGCAAGTTTATTATCAGTGATTTTTATTCCTGCAAATTCAATAAAGTCCTCGCCTTGGAGATTCATTACAAAAACGCCTCCGCAGTATCTCGAATACATGCTTCAAAGGATTCCCATTCAATACCAAGAACTTCAGTTGCTTTTTGAGAAGACAAATTGGCATCGCCTCGAAAATATCCTTTGACCGCTTTTCTTGTCATTCGGCGCTCTGCTCCGAACAATCCCATTAGCCAATCCTGGAATACCACGATGAACATCAATGAACGAGGAATCGCACGCCGAGGTGATTTTGTATCAGGGTATTGCTCGCGTAAAGTTCGACAGACATCTGCAATGGTCTTATTTTTATGCGGTGCAACAATGAATCTGCCTTCAGCCTCATCGACTTCAAATGCTCTACGATGAGCACGTGCAACATCCCGAACATGAACAATTGGAATTGGAATTTTAGGAGCTAATGGGAACTTTCCAGCCATCGCATCAGGGAAATAATCAACACTTGGCGTTGGATTGATGAAGCCTCCACCAAGAACTCCACCTGGGTTAATTACGCGCAAATCCATTTCGTATTTCTCTGCCAATTCCCATGCGATTTTTTCAGATTCAGTTTTGGCAACCGTATAAGGCGAAGAGCGAAGTGTTTGCCAGTCCGCTTCAGTTTTTTCCCGTCCTTTCGGCAAAGAACCAACTGCTGCAACACTAGAGGTATAGATGACTCGGGGGATATTCGCATTTTTGGCGGCTGTGAGCAAATGTGTTGTCCCTTTTTTGGCAGTATCGATAATAATTTCAGCCTTTTTTGAATTTGAATACACAGTTGCTGTGTGGAATAAAGCGTCACAACCAGAGATTTTTTCTATCCACCCATCAGCATCTAAAACATCACCTTCAACCAATTCGAGTCTTTGTTCACAATCTAAATCGATGGCATGTTGCCGAACATGGTCAACTTTCTGAGGGTCGTTTAGATCTCTAACAGAACCAATGACTTTGTAGCCATGTTCAAGTAAATCCCGAACAATGTGATTGCCAATGTGCCCATTGACACCAGTAACAAAAATAGTCTTTGGAATTGCTGTATTACCGTCCACCATGGCATGCCCACAGGGCAATGTGTCTTAACCTTCAAGTGAGGCTGTTCACACCACTGGTTGAATCCCATGCCAATTCGACTACATGACACCCGTAGGAGAGACAAAGTCGAATTTACGACTATGGAGCCCGGAAAAGTGTCGATGTATGTGTGTGGTGTGACTGTTTACGACCGTTGTCATTTAGGCCACGCCCGTTGTTATCTTGCTTTTGATTTGATACATAGATGGCTTGAAGCCTCAGGCTTTGATGTTCATTATGTTCAAAATTTCACTGATATTGATGACAAAATTATTCATCGTGCCAATGAAACTGGTATTGACTGGAAAGTGCTGGTTGATGAGAATATTGCCACCTATTACCAAGACATGGATGCACTCAATATTCTTCGAGCAGATGACTATCCTCGATGTACTGAATTTGTCGATGACATGATTAGAATTACTCAGGACCTCATCGACAAAAACCATGCTTATCAAACTGAAGAAGGCGTTTACTTCCATATTGATTCAGCACCCGAAAAATACGGTACATTGACTGGCCAAAATATTGAAGCCGTTCGTTCAGGCGCTGGAGGGCGTGTTGGCACCACAGGTTCTGCGAAGAAAGACCACAAGGATTTCGCCCTTTGGAAAGCAGCAAAACCTGGAGAACCAACCTGGGATTCTCCTTGGGGCCCCGGCCGTCCAGGTTGGCACATCGAATGTACCGCCATGTCGATGGATTACTTCGGTGCACAATTTGATATCCATGGCGGTGGCCATGATTTGAGGTTCCCTCACCATGAAGCAGAAATTTTCCAAGGAGAATGTCACACAGGCTGCAGTCCTGTTGTTCACCATTGGCTACACAACGGTTTTGTCAACATCGATGGAGAAAAAATGAGTAAGTCGCTTGGGAACTTTTGGACCATACAAGATATTCTTGAGAAAGTAGATGCAATGGTACTTCGGTTCTCGCTTATCAATGCCCACTACCGCTCTCCAATCGACATGAATGAAACAATTCTCAAAGATGCTGAAAGAAATTACAATCGAGTGCTTGAAGTGTATGTTCGTTCATTGAATCTCTCACTTATTCAAATGCCACGAGTTGATTTACCGCATGCAGATATAACTAGTCAACAGCCTCTTTCACGCTCACTAGCAATGCTTGAGAAAATGGGAGAAGGCTTTGCTAAAGCAATGGATGATGATTTCAACAGTCGTGAAGCAGTAGCCAAGGTGTTAGGTGCAGTGCGTGAAATCAGTAAAACTCTAGACAGTGATTTAGACCAAGCCGACCTTCATGCATTTGCCCATTATGCCATTGATTGGCTCGAAGAAACTGCAGGAGCAGTACTCGGTATCCTCCCTTCACGAGAGATGGCGCTTGCAGAGCCTGAAGAAGACCCACGCCGTGCAGAAGTAGCCGATGCAGTAGAACTTCTCTTGGTCGCTAGAGGTGAAGCACGTGCTGCAAAAGATTGGTCCAAAGCAGATGAAATACGAGACCAACTCAAAGAGATGGGCGTGGTTGTCAAAGATACGCCCGAAGGCCCAGCGTGGACTCTTGAGTGAGTCACTCTTCTTCCTATGAACTCGGCGGTGCTGCCTTCATTGGCGGTAATGCTGGAATAAATGGTGTTTCATTTGTTTCCAATTGTGTCGCATCTTCCATCGTATCATCCTCCCACATCTTTTCAATATGTGCTTCTTGATTCAAATTGAGCTCTTCTCTAGTTCCACGATTTAGCAAAATTAATCCGGCAGCAATAACGATGACTGTTCCAATAAGCAAGAACTTTGCATCGGTCTTGTCAGAATCAGATGAACTCGCATCGGTATCTGAATCACCGCTGTTTTGTTGCACACATGCCGCTGAAGTATCTCCTTCAACACATCCATCGGTGTTGTTGGTAATGTCAGTTCCACCTGTGTTGTCAGTTCCACCAGTGTTTCCATTACCACCTGTGTTGTCATTACCACCTGTGTTTCCATTACCACCTGTGTTGTCATTACCACCTGTGTTGCCATTGTTGGTTGGGTCTGTTGTCAAGTCGACATTTGCACCAGTGCGGTCCCCATCAGCATCCATAGGGATGTCGTAGTATGCATAGAGTTTGGACAGATCAATGTGGGTGTTCGCCCATGAAGAGCGGTTAATGACATCGAAGTAACGTTCATCTCCAGTTGTAAAGATTGGGTCGACAGTTATGTTTCTGAGTTGTGAAATTCCGGTGTTAGCAGAATTTTTCCCGTCGAATTCAGTATTCAAGTACGATTGAACATCTGCATCAGTACTCCATGCCACACCATCTGGTGCACTCCAGTGTTCACGGATATCGGAAACATCGTTTCGCATAGCCATGGCCAAACCAGCCTCAATCTCAGCCCAAGTTTGTGACCCATCGACAACGGTCGATGAAGTGATATCAAGTGCTTTTGAAACACCACCACCAGTAATTGGTTCCCAGTCGTCACCCTTTAGTGCGGTCATGATGTCTTGGTCTCCAAACAGTGCCTTTCCATTCACGACAGTGAGGCGAACATCTGCATCGATGGCTTCTATGAGGTTTCTATATGGGTCGTCGTGGAAGGTATCGATAACCACGAGGTCTGCTACCATATCTGCTTTTATTTGTCCAACATGGTCTTGCCATTCTGCAGCGGCGGCAGGGTTTGATGTTACCATTTCCACCATCTGATAATTCGTGAAATATGAGTCCATGATTTCGC
>JABJFI010000100.1 GCA_018662825.1 Methanobacteriota archaeon
CAATGCTCCATCCAAGCCGTTCAACTTCATTTCTTTGCTCGCTGTTGCGATTGTATAGCGGGTTTGTATGGTTGAGATGTGTGAACAAAATTTCTGGGTCACCTTGATTCTTCTCACCAAGCATTTTGAGAGTTTGCATAACCGGTGGATGTGGGACCTGAGATTGATTACGTCCACCGAGTTCATCTTCAGACCAAAATGTTCCATCGAGAAGGGCGATGTCAATCCGCATGTTGGAAAGCCATTGGCGGAGAGTCGAACAATTGTGAACAGCCAGTGTCTCATCCCATGTATCGTGGTCTGGAAGAAACAGAAGCGATTTGCTCGGCCCTCGAATAATGAAGGCGTGCATATCTGACAATTCATCACGGTGCGGAATTCGAACAGCTTCAATAGAGAGTTCACCTTGAGAGAAAACCACATCGCCAGCGGCAAAGGTTTGGATGTCAAAGACTCCTTGTTGAACCATTAGATTCCATTGGGGGGTTTGGTCGACAAGGTGGTACATGTCGTCAGAAATATGCAGTTCGATGCCTTGTGCAGCAAGCGTTTCTCGTCCGAACAAACCAAGGCCGTCGACGTGTCCAAAATGGGCATGTGTAAGCAAAAGATGGTCGACTTTGGTTTGGCCCCAAAGAGTAAATTGGTCGCCCAAATGACGTGTTGCTTCAATGAGAATGTTCTCGCCGTTATCGCCATGAATCCCTAAAGAAACAGGATAGTGTTGATCTGTAACATTCGCACAACACGGCCTCAAACAACCAGGCTGGGGGTGGCCGCCATCTTGAGCGACGCCGAGCACCGTTACTTCGACCATGAAGGGCCCAAAGCGACAGGTGTCATCAATCCATCAGTTCATTCACTGGACATACACGTCGGCCTTTGCTTTGGCTTGTGGGGGGGCGTAAGGTGCGACTCGGTAAGCCATACCTCGGCGTTCCATGACGTCTTTCAATGAAGCAAACAAATGGTCTTTTCCAATCTTATCCTTGTCTTGGCTAAGGGCCAAAATGAAACTGTCTTGGACAATGGCTCGAATCCATGCGCCTGTGAGTCCTTCGGAACTCTTGGCGAGTTTTTCCTTAACCTCTAGAGTTACATTTCGTGCGGTGTCGAGCTTTTTCAGCAAATGGTGGAAAATGTGGAAGCGTTGTTCCTTTCCTGGCATTCCAACCTCAATGATTCGGTCGAATCGTCCAGGGCGGTCTGCAATTGCAGGGTCGATTTTGTTTGAGTGGTTGGTTGTTGCTAGAGTAATGACGCCATGATTTGGGACAATGCCGTCCATGGATTGCAAAAATTCACCCAAAAGTGGATGGTCGGATGCTCGACGGTCAAGAGCGCCTGCTGTATCGATGTCTTCGATGATAAGCAAGGTTGGAGAGAGTTTTCGTGCCATTTCAAAACAAGATTTGATGTCGTTGCGGCCAGTAATCATTTCAGCAGAAATCAGAATACAAGTAATGTCAGAATGGGCTGCAAGCCACTTAGCAATCATGGTCTTTCCAGTACCTGGTGGGCCTGCAAGAATTACGCCGCGTGAGTTAGGAACGCCGCATTCTCGGAGTTTAGGCATGGCTTTTTGAAAACCGATGATATCTTTCCACAATGCTTCTTTGATTTTTTCATCCCAAGCAATCAGTTCATCGATACTCTTGTCACGTGTAATGAAGTTATATCGTAAATCAAAGAATGCGCCCTTGAGAATGCCGCATTTGTAAAAATCAGCCTCTACTTGGGAGATGAGTTCGTCAGCTTCTTTTCCGTTAACAAGAACTGTTTTCTCTGCAGGAGTATAGACTGACAAGCGATGGTCACCATCGTGGTCAACGGTTGAAACGGTAATGAATTGGTGTTCGGGCTCGGCCTTGGAACGGTAAAAACGGGTGCCAATAGCAAGGAATCGTAGGCGTGTTTCGTCCTGAACGGCAATTGTCTCGTACATTGCTGCACGGATTTTTCCTTGGTCAATCATGAATTCTTCAGTGACTTCGAATTCTTCTTCAAGATAGTTGTCGAAATGCAACTTCATCAAAACGCCTAATTTACCACTCCAATAACGTGAATCTCGCTTGTGTTTGGAACCGATAAAGGCGTTCATCAATTGCTCAGCCAAAGGCATCTGTGGGGCTTTTTTGTGGGTGGCGGCAACAGCACTTTTGATGATGTCCAACTGCTTCATATCGATGGACACGGGGCCCATTGGAGTTTGAATTTCCATCACCATTGAAGGTTGCTCACCGTCTTCGGTTTCTGGATGGAGTTGCTCTCCATAGTGCTGTTCCATTGTATATTCTTCTTCTTCTGCGTATTCATCACTCATTGTAATTCCTCTTTGTTTTGGTGGAGATAAGTCCCTTACACTTTCGTGCAAATCCGGACTTTCTTTCCGCCGCATTCTTTCACCCGTCAACAGTATTTAAGGCGCGAAGGAATCAAACGGGAGGGGCTTTTGGATGAGGCTGAGGGGAATCTATGGCTGGTCCGTCGAAAGTAGAATTCCCAGGCCAAAAAAAGCAACGTTTTAGGATGCGTGGCACCAAACACGCCAATGAAGCAACAGCAAATAAACTCAAGCGAGAGCTTGCAAAACTCTTGGAAAATCCAAGAGCGCACTTGCCAATGATGACTTGGAAAGGAAAACTTCGCTGGGGAAGAACTGACCCGGTTACAAAAACAATGAAAGCGCTCGAATCTATTATTCGCAATAAAGACAACCTTGCTTGGCTGAGTAAGCGCATGATGGCTAAAGG
>JABJFI010000102.1 GCA_018662825.1 Methanobacteriota archaeon
GCATCACAAATCTCAGACAGGCGTATCGCTGCCTCAGTGAGTTGCTCTCCAACGTCCATACAACACTGGAAGTGTAGACCCTAAATGAGCCTATTCTTCTTTTCCATGTAGAAATCGGTGAGGCGGGATATTTTGGAATATCTAGTAGAGAGTGACATATTACAATCCTATGCGTAAAGGTTAATTTAGTATTCAGAATGCATAAATATTAGTTTATTTGAAAAACACAGAATATTCTTCATCCCATTCTATTGATGCAGCATTGAACCAAGACGCAGTATTTTCATAGGCGGCATTTGAACCTGAATTGCGTTTTTGTTTTGCACGTTGCGATATCAATTTCCAAGCGGTCTTTTCCCCAATCCCTGGTATTGACTCAAGCTGTTTCTGAGTGATCGAATCGTGGTCTAGATTTGTTTCAACACCAGTTATGGAACGGGCGCCGTGGCCCGTTACGACGATATTTGATTGTGTTTCGAGCGGTATGTGATATTCAACTCCAATTAATATGGGATAGGCACCAATTTGTCGACCAAAAGTAATGCCTGCTTTTCCTCTGCAAGATTCGGTTGTATGTGCATCATTTTGGTGTGCGGGCAGTCGTGTTCTACCGTCATGCGTCTCCCAATGCACATCGGATAAAACCTCACCCATAGGGAATAATTCTTCCAAGAGCGGGCCATCAATGGTCTCGCGCACATTGTTTTTGAACATGTTGAATTGGTCTTGAGGAATCTCTTGAAACCCTTCACCTTCTACTTGACGAATATTAATTCGGCGTAATAAGAGCCCTTCCCGACGAATTTCATGGAGTAAATCCAAATTCATTTGGTAACTGTTTTTGGATTCACCGTTTAACCCAGCAATGAAATTGAGGCCCGGCAGAAGTTTGGGTAATCCTCGTTCTCCTCTTTCTCTGCCGTAGGAATTGATGAGGCGTATGGCTGATTTTAATTGAGCAGGGTCGCAATTGAGCCAATTGGCATCGTGAACACTTGGATCCGCAGATTCAAGACCAAACGAAAGTACAGCGCCATCGGACAATGTTTCAACGAGAGTTTTGGTAATTGCTTCAGATTCCTCGAGGTTCTCGGCAATAATCGATGGATTGCCGTTATCGGTATGGAGGATACCAAGGCGTTCATCTTCCCTTAAGCCATGCAGAAGTTGAGCAATTGGTTCAGGATTTGGGACTGGATATTCGAGTTCTTTGACTCCCTCTGCCATGTAGGTGTAAGTGTCAGTCATGCCTCCAAGCCGCACGTGCTGAACACCCGCATCGTGGGCTCGCCGAACTTCTTCGATGATGTCTTCAGGAGTCCGCCAGATTGGAATCCCTTTTTTGGGTTCAATGCAAAACTTACAACCGCGTTTGTAGCGTACACAGCCTTGGTACACTTCGACTTCATAGGTAAGGGGCCCTCTTTTTTCTTCTGTCCCGAGGTCGGGATGACTAGTGACTGCTTTGCTCAAAGCACCAGCCTGTGCCCATTGCGTCCATTGTTCGGCATTTCGGCGAGTATGTTTCCATTGTCCAGTTTCAAAATAGTTGTACAAGGTCGCATCGGTATCTTGAACCGCCAAAAAGAGGTTCTTGCGTAAAGGTGTCCAACCTTGTTGTCGCCACCCGCGAATTGCCCACCCACCGAATAGAGCAGGAATCTGAGAAGGCAAGTCGCGTATGATATTGCGAGTTTCTTTGAGAGAGAGAGGAGTTCCACGCAGGTATCTTCCAGGGACAACAGCCCCTGCAATACATGCAAAACCCTCAATTGTCGAGAGTCGTTTTCGAGCCCAATCTTCACCGTTTGTTTTTACCAAATCCCGCCACTGGTCAATGGTGAGATATTCATAATCAATCTTGGCCAGTTCTAAAACACCACAAAGATAGCGAATATGAAAACCAACATATGGAGGGACTCCAAAGGCTGCAGGCTCATCTTCATAGCCGTCTAGAACCAACCATTTGGGTGATATCTGTTCGACCATGATGGCTAACCTCAGGTCGGTTGCCTTCAATCCTTCTTATCTCGGCGACGTCGAGGGCGCTTCTTTGCGTCCTCTTCTTCTTCACGAAGGGCTTGAAGTTCACGGGATGATTTACCGTCAGCATTGCCGTCTCCGCCACGCTTTCCACGATTGTTTCCGCCTTTCTTACCACCTTGAGAGATATCGACCTTAATACGACGTCCAAGCAGTTCAGAACCATTGAGTTTCGAGACGATTTCATCGCCTTTATCCATTTCTTTGATGAAAGCAAATGCGAATCCCTTTGGTTTTCCATCTCCACTGGTGGCAATTACCAAACCATTCACGGTTGCGATTCCATCAAACATAGCTTTGATATTGTCCTCTGTTGCCTTGAAAGGAAGGTTTCCAATGTAGAGTTTGAGCCCTTCAGGGTCCTTTCTCTTTTCTCTCTTGCCTTTCTTATCGTCACTATCAGCATCTCGAACACCTATCTTCCGGCCATTGATTTTGTGACCATTGAGTTTGGCGATTGCAGCATCTGCGTGTGATTTATCGGAATAAGTTACGAAACCAAAGCCGCGATTAACTCCATTGTCATCTGTAAGAACAATACAATCCGTCATATCGCCATGTTCAGCAAACAAGGCACGGAGTTCTTCAGTTCCGACTTCGCGTGGAAGCCCACCAATGAACAAACGGCAACCTGGAGCGTTTCTTGGTCGACGGCCTTTGTCCCCAGATTCACCTTCGAATCGGAAATAAGTACGCTCACGTCCATCTTCGCGAACATCTGCTGCAATGAAGGTTGCACGTCCTGAAGGACCTTTAGCAAACATTGCTTCAGCGGCAGCACCCCAGCGCTTACCTGAGTTGTTGAGTGCACTCGCACCTTGGTCCAGTTCAGCCCATCCAGCACCATAATTGTCGGCAAGAGCACGGTAGGATTGATGGTTACAGGTAGGGCAACGGACATTCCAGTCGCCATCAAGGTCTGCGACAAGAACATCACCACAAGGAGGACAAATTGCGTGAAGAACTCCACAGTCATCACGGTCTCGGAAACTGATTCGGAGAACAGGACTGTTTTCTTTTACTTCGGCACGACAAACATCTCGACGTCTTACTGCATCTGCTGTTTGGTGCATATACCGGTCGACGATACCTGTGACATGGAACTGCCCATAGAGGTGTTCTGGAAGAACGCTACCTGGTTTTCCTTCAACACAAATGACTTGTGCTTCACCGTTCTTTTCATTGAGTTTGACAATTTCACATAGAACTGTATCGCCGATTTCTGGTGTGACGATTTCTCTTGCTGCAGAAACAGTAGCCATTCCCTCTTCGATTGAAAACATACCAGTTGTGGTTGCTAAAATCTTCCCATCGATTTCGATGGTTCCTTCTCCAGCCTCGCATTCTGCTGAGGTTGATACATGTGTTCCGGGGGTGACGAGGCTCGGCGTCATATTTTTCATTCCTGTAGCAAACATGGCCCGATGTAGGTCGCATGCTGTGTCGCTTGTTTGAACCGGTGTGCTTACCCCTTTTCAACCCCTCTTACGAAGAGGCTGAATCCATCAATCCTCTTCTTCGATTAACTTTGCATCACCGGGGAGGTGAAAGCGCCAACAGCATACCGTCGTTGTTGCTTTTTTCTTCGTGTGATGAAGATAGGTTGGAGGTAGTCGAAATTCGGTTTCAAGCATTGCTTCAGATTCATATCCATAATCCCGGCCAAGTGCTTGAAGGTGTTTTGATTTTGCACTGTGAAGAACATGGACAACAGGAGCACCTAGCGAAAACGCATATTCCAATAGAGGGCGATCTGCCTTTGCAGTTTGTACACCCCACGGTGGATTCATTACCACGATATCAGGGATTTTCTTTGGTTTTTCAGTTTGGTCAGACACATGCTCTTGAATGATTTCGATGGTTCCTTCACACCGATTTTGCAAGCGTTCAGCATTGATTTCCGCACTCTCAATGGCTTGTGGGTCTGCCTCGACTAAAGTGACATGCTGGGCTCCAATGAGCAAGCATCCAAACCCAAGAATTCCATTTCCAGCACCAAGGTCAAGGATACGTTTTCCTTCTACGTTATCGACTTGGTCGATTCCAAGAATCCAATATGCTGCTAAATCTCCCTCTGTTGCGTATTGTTCTAGTTCAACCGAAGTGCAAGGATGAGGTTGTAATTTCGACAATTCAATTGCCAAGTGCTTCGGCCGCATACCAATCACCAGCGCGGCTGTTGATTGTATTGGTTTTGTGAATATTGCTGTTGTTGTTGCTGTTGCTGCTGAGCAAGTGCTTGGGCTTGAAGTCGAAGGTAATGGATTTGTTCGGCTTCTTGACGAAGTCGGGCGAGCAATTGGTCACCCGGCTGTTGATTGCCGCAAAATCGGCAGAATCTAATCCCATCTTGGTGCTGTTGACCGCAACTGATACAGAACCCCATACGCTTGCCTCCATCCCTTCCTTTGGTCGAATCAACTTGAACCTTCTCATCACATCGCTGCTAATTGTAAGAACACTGGCCATGTTTCAAAGCCTTCAGCAGCCGCTCTCTCGTTCAAATCTTCCCAACGCGGGTCATCCATCATATCGGTTGGAGCCACGCCAGCTGCAAGCAGGCCAGTGACAAGTTCACGGAATTCGCGTTCAACATTGGACATTTCAGGTTCAGGCTCCGGCTCCGGTTCTGGCCGAGGGACATCGCTTGAAGCCGATTCGACAGGCTGTTCATCAACTGCTACTACAGTTGAATCTAGTTGTTGTTCAGTCGATTGAGCACCAGGTGGTAGCGGTACAAAGACATGTTCTGAAACTTCTTCAGCAGATTCTTCTGCATCCGCTTGCATTGGTAATGCAACTTGAGATGGTTCATTCGATTGAGCCTCATTGGTCATGCCATCAAGCATATTTGCCGAAAAGTCATTCATCATATCATCCATGTTTGCACTTTCTTCAGCAACGACTGGAGGTGCTGCAACTGGCATTTCACTTGGAGAGACTTCAGTGATTTTGACTTTCTTTTCGAGACGCCCTACACCTAAGACTTCTGCTTGTTGACGAGCCATTTCAGCGGCTTGTCGACGAGGTAAACTGACGAAACATTTCCCAGGAATTGATGCTGGTGGAAATGGTAGATAATATCGTTCAAGAGCAGGTAATGATGGATGACGGAAACAAAGGACACGCTGTGTTTCAAATGGTCTCTGAGATGGCATATCCATGGTGAAGGGAACAGATACAAGTTCGATTGAACTTCGCATCCATTTCTCATTTGAAACAAAATTCTGCATCCAAAGGCCCAAATCAGGACTTGCTAAGTCTACAAATTGAAACGATGCATCCCGAGGATTGAATCCTTGTTGTTCAAGTAAGGGTGCTTCTTGTCGTGGCCTATGGAATACCGTAAGTACTGGCTGGCCATGTTCAACCATATCACCATGCAATTCGAGAAGTTTTCTCTCCTTGCGAGGGCAGATGACCAAAACCAGCATACGGGCTGCATTTTCATCCCAAATTTCACCCCATCGTGACTCGGCCTCATTGGCAAGTTGTCCGATGGTCATGTCAGGAATCATTGCAGTAATACCCATGTCCGCACCGAACCGAGGGTGTAGTCGCCGGCTTTATGCCTACTGTTGTCCCGTGATGCTCAATGTATGTGTCCTTCAACAATGGCTTGTTCAGCCAATAGCATCGTCCCGCCTGCTGCACCGCGAATTGTATTATGTGAATAGGCAGAAAAAGACAGTGTATATTCATCAATTAGTTTCACATCACCAACGACCACAGACATTCCAATTTGCAAATCTTTGTGAGGTTGTGGATGGGTCGAAAAACGTTCGCCATTGCTCCATAAATGTTGCTTTACATCGATGTGTTCTACTACATGTATGGGGCGCAGTGGGGCGCTCGGACATTTGAGCATTGCATCGGGAAATTGATGAGTGCTGAATGCCTGAAGCACAGAATCTAGTGATAATACTTGATTGAAAACTGCTTCAACAAAGACTTGATGACCATATCTTCGCTCCACCCTTTGACATGAAATGTCGAGTTCAATTTCTGCAGGTTCCTCTGCAGTTCCAAATACATGGAGTAATTCCTCAGCCACCTTTTCTGCTTCACCCGGAATCTCCGGTTCGAGAATTCCATTGTTGGCATCTTCATCGAATAAAAGCCGCCAACCAGCACCAGATAATGCTTGTTCACTTCGCATAGTAACACGTTGAATTCCAAATGTGCGAAGAGCAGCAAGAGGTACAGCCAGAGGAATAAGTGTACAATTTGTACCACATGCAATAGGCCCTTCTATCGTTGAAAATGTAGTGAAATGTTCTGCATTTATATCGGGAATTACTAATGGGATTCCCGGTTTTCTTCTATTGAAACTGGCATTTGAAAATACAGCGATGCCTGCTTGTGCCAAAACGCCCTCTATGCGCTCAGCAACATCACTTGGCAGACAAGAAAAAGCAACTTCAATTTCTAATTCAAGCAGATCGTTAACAAAGGTCTCACTCGATATATCGAATATCGGAATTGATGGAAGTTCAGGGCGTTGTTCATCGAGCCTCCAAGGATTCTGCTCAGGCAACATTTCAGAACTTTCAGTTTGGCCACCAATGGCTGCTAATACGAACCATGGGTGATTAGAGAGCCGTTGTTGCATATGTTGGCCAACCAAACCTGAAGCGCCGAGAACGACGGTTGGTCTTCGGCGCATATGTTCTGCTCTCGACCGGATGCTTTGAGACTTGCCGTTTCATTGAATCGTCAAATTCCCTTCACCGAGACTAGTTTCATGCGGTGTTGAGAATACTCGTCGAATCAACAACTTTCGGAAGATATTCCATCCATCTTTGACCGAACCTAATTTCGCTTCACCCAATCGTTTACTGTATCGGATTGGAACATGGGCAATATCGAGGTTTTCAATTGCACAGGAAGTGTACATTTCCGCTTCAATTTCAAAACGCATCGAGTTTAATTTTAATTCAGATAGTGCACGCCGTGAAAAGGCCCAATATCCGGAACATAAGTCGTTCATTGGAATGCCAAATAGGGCCACTGCAATCCAAGTTAACAAATGGTTTCCAAAATAATTTAATCGAGTCATTGCATCAGGGTCCATTGCTCCACGCAACCGGTCTCCGACCACCACATCATAATGGTCGAGTTTTGAAATGAGCTTGAAAATCTCTTCAGGGTGATAGGTTCCATCAGCATCGAACATCACTAAAGCATCACATTTAGATTTGAGAAATTGAAGAAACCCGAGCCGCATTGCAGCACCTTTCCCTTTTCCTCGTTGGAACATGAAATTACAACCAAATTTTTCTGCAATTTCTTTGGTGCCATCTTCACTTCCACCATCGACTACCAATGTTTCAATTTCCCATCCCTTCTTTGAGAGTTTCTTCACTGGAATGCGTGGTAGAATTTGAGTCAAACCCTCCGCCTCATCTAAGGTCGGAAGGAGAATCATGACTCGCTTCATGATACTTCCATCCCTTGTTTGGCTTTGATGACTTCGCAAAATTTCATCCTCATTGTTTGATTTCAAGCCAATGAAGTCTTATCCCAGTTGAATCAAGTAGAACATCACTTCTTCCAGAAAGCCCAAGAGGATTGAGCCATCGACTTCCACTTTCATCATCAACCCAATCTATTTCTAATTGCATAGTCGAATCGATTGATTGCTGTTCAAAGCATAAAGAATGCCAACCGGCGGTTAAGGCTGAAGTTTTCAAGGCTTCATTTTCCTGCGTACCCAAAGTTAAGCGGAGTTCTCCCAAATCCCCTCTTGCTTCGAATACAAGGCATGCGCTCCCGTTTCCAGAAAATCCATCGGATGCTGAAAAAGAGAGGATTGTGTCATGACCTTCAGGAATAGAGGCTCGTTGATTTCCAAGCCCCAGCGTATCTCTAAATCGGTGCTCATGCCAAGGGTCTACTTGCATCGAGCACTTATCCTCACACGTTGAAGAGTCGACTGTGAAAAAGTGAGAAGGGCTTGCAGAACCTGATTCAACAAACTTCCATAGTACACTTCCTTGTCGTTCAACAAGTGGCTCCCAATATGACGATTGAGCGAATGTCCAACCGATAGTACCTAATGGAGATGATACGGCATGCGTTATGTTCAGTGCATGAATATTTGCAGGTAAATCAGCATATACTGCTGTTGTAGCAGCCGACTGAATACTGCTTTCAATATGGATCAGTCCAAGTGTAGGGACACTTGTAGTGGCAATCTCCTGTGGAGCATCATAGACATATCCCCATTGAGCATTTTCAGTATACACAACACTTCCTCGAGGTAGATTCGACAGTGCATCATGGATTTCCAAATCCCCTTGAGTGAACGCTTGTAATTCATCATGATGTGATACTTGAATTAACACAGCATTACCAAAAAGAGTGGCAAAGAGAAGAAGTAACGAAAGTCCTGAAGCAACATATTGGTGGGGGTGCGGGTCCCAGCCGATAGTAAGCAAACTTCTTTTTTCCTCCAGCGAGGTGAGGCAAGTCGAATCGCTCCACCAAAGAGCAACAAGAGACGCTAATGGAATATGGAAGGCATGTAATCCCATGGAATACAGGACATAAGAAAGCAACGAAAGAACTGGGATTTGTTCAAGTCCATCGATTAAATGAATTGCAGTGAGCATCCATAATCCAGTAAACCAAACAGCCAGTAAACGCCCTTCGATACTGTTTCGTAATTTCCAAGCAGCGATGAGTCCGAGAATCAGTAGAATCCCGTTATACATGAGCATAGGTCGCCCACCTTGCCAGCCATATTCTGCAAAAACAGCGGCATCGAGCATTCGTGGAGCTAGAATCAAAAGAGCAATAGCACCGGCAATGGTCAAAAGTATGAGGCTTGTGAAAAGTAATTTTTTGATATTGGCTCCATATGTTTCATTGAGGCTCAAGCCAATGAGTATGTGGGCAAGCATAAGCGCTCCAAGATAAATTGCTCCGGTCGGATGAATCAGCAAAACGCTGAAAAAAGCAAGAATAAACCCAGTAGTGTGATGTCTTCCACGCGTAGAAGTTGGTCGAAGTAATACAAGTAATCCTACAACTAGGCCAAGTTGACTGGCGACAGAAGGATAACCTGAATCAAACACTTTTGCAAAAAGTCCGGCTCCTAGCCCTATGGCAAGAATGCCATGTGCGCCAGCGCCATGACGATCCATTGCCCCCCCAATTCCGAGAACGAGAACAAACAAACTGTAGTGTCCAAGATGGAACACTGCTGTTGCCGGAGAGATATTGAGTGTTCCTTGAATCCATGCTGCGAGTGAAGGAAATGCTGGAGTATAAGTCCAAAACCCATCGTTGGTTCCCGGTAATGATAGGTTGCCAACTGTAGCAATTTGGTTGGTAAGTGTAGAAAAACCAATCCAATCTATTCCGAATGGAATCTCTTGCAACATTGGTAAGGTAAGACAACTCGCGATAATTCCAGAAGCGAGTACAAGCATCCATGGCTTTCGCTGGTTTTGCAACCAACGTTGTGCTACCACTTCGTCACTGATACTTTCCTCTGGATTGCCATATACTTCTCCATGCATAGCGCGTTCTAATTTTTGCCATGAAGTAAGTGACTTCCCTTCTAAAGGTCGGTGACGGATATGTGCCAATGAAACAACATTGAGGAGTAATAACAATGCTGACATCAGTTTCCAAGTCCACAAATCACTCAGCAATAAGAGTCCTGCAAGGCCGTAGGCAAGTAATAACCCCAATGCAGGCGATAATGCGATTTTCCTCAACCGGTCTGCGCTTGCATCCAACACTTTGCAGAGTGCATATCCGGGGGTGAGAGTTACCAACAACAGGAGGGCCGCTGTCAGATACATGGCCCGAACTTTGCAACATAGGTTTTCATTGTTCGGCTAACAATCAAATGAAAGTGGTTAGTCACGGAGTCATGGTCGCCACTCCACTCGACTATCACCCGGTTGTGAATATACCGGATGAGTATTGGGTGTTTGACTTTTCTCGTGGCCCACAGAGTGATTTTCAAAACCCCTACGAATTCTCTATTGGAAAATACGATGAAACACGACCGGGAATGTATACTACGCCATTATTCGAAGGAGAACGTAATCATCATGTGGGCCTAGATATCGGAGCGCCTGCTGGCACTGAAGTTTTTGCATTTGCCGAAGGTTCGATTTATTCATTCGGAATCAATGCAGAGGATGGCTCGTACGGGCCGACAATCATTACTGAACACAAGGTATCACTTCCGATATCTGTAGGCTCTTCACAACAAAGTCCCCCCCAAACCATTTGGGTCTTGCATGGCCATCTTCGCTTAGATAGCCTAGATGGTTTGGTCATAGGCCAGAAATTTCCAGCAGGGCACCGTCTTGCTTTCATTGGCTCTGAAAAAGAAAACGGAGGATGGCCTCCGCACCTTCATCTGCAACTATCACTCAAAGAACCAAATGGATATGATTTGCCAGGAGTTGTCACTCAAGAAGAACGCATTCAAGCATTGAAAGATTTTCCAGACCCGCGTCTTATCCTCGGCAATGTCTACTGATTCATTGAACAGATTCAAGATGGGCTTTGAGGGCAGAGATTGGCCCTATGGCTGCAGGGTCCTTTCCATGTAAAAACGCCAATGCAAGAGAAATCCAATCCATCAATATGCATAGGTGCATTAACGATTCGAGTAATGAATTGCCTTCACCAGCAATTTTCCATGCATAATCCGTAGTAGCATGGGCGACCATCCAATCCATTCTTTTGTTCACTTGGCGATGCATACCTTGCCAAGTGAGAAGCAAGAGCACATGTTCGATGGCAGAAGCATCTTGATCTGAACCAACTCCTCCCCAAGCCACACTTTCATTATGATTCATTTCAGGAATGATACCGATACGTGCGAAGCGAGCAGAATTTTCATTGAGTTGATTCTTGAATCGATTCAAAGCAGGTTGCAATTCTGTGGGGCCAAGTAATGCAATCGGCCTCTCAAGCATACAGAGGGCTAATTGTGCGACATCCCCTTCGGGGTCATTGAGAATATCAAATCCATCGCAAGCTTTCTGTAGGCGCGTAAACATGGCCTCATCTGCTCCTTCACGAGGGGTTGGAATGGCCCCAATACTTCGTAGAAGTCCAAGTTGTCGGCTAAATATATGGCCAAAGGCAGTTCGTGGAGGCTGACCGCCAACCGATGGGATTAGGAAGCAATTGGGATAGGCATCTGGCAATCCTGAAAGGATACCTCCAGTAGAGATAATAATTGCAGTTGCCCCTGACTTCAAAGCGGTTTCAGTCGCTTCAAGTGCTTCTTCAGTGTTTCCACTATGAGATGTAGAAAGGACAAGCCACGATGGTTTCCACCATGCGGGTAAGACATAATCACGCTGAATGATGATTGGGAGTTTGCCATTAAAGTTTGACAAAGCGGCAATAAAATCCCCTCCTGCGGCAGAACCACCCATGCCAAGACAGAGTATTCCTTCCCATTGAGTGTTAGCTATGTCGTTCATCCACGGGAAAAGTTCAGGAGTTGCGTGGGCAAGGCCTTTTTCTAAATCATCAACAAAAGACCGTGTAAAACCAACCATTCCTTCTTTGTCAAGCGCTTTCGCAAGGTCGACCATTCCGACCTCCTGCTCAGCATTTTTGGAATCTGCCATGGGCATAGAGGGCGAGTTCTCCTTCATACGGACTTCCCCCCATTTTCTTCATCGCAGCCAAGTTTGTGCAGGGAAAACCATTCGCCGTCAATACGAGCAAGGCGAAGTTTCTGACGTGGTGTATGGTCCCAAGCAACACGAACAGATGCCATATTCCAATTTGTTGGGTCAAGGAATTCGGCAACTGAAGAATCTTCAGTGATGATATCTGCGATTGTATGATCTTTCATTTGAGCGACCACATTGGAGGATTCAAGGTCTCTCCATGATGCTCCAGTACGCTCTTGGCGGTCAATACGCGACATGATTGCTCCATCTTTTGTCCATGTTGCCGGACGCCAGTAGTGGTCTCTCCAGCGAAGTACATCGCCAATGTCATAGCCAGGTTTTCGGTACAAGAGTGTCAAGCGAGTTACATCGATTCCATCCTTGCGCCCAACGGTTGAATTTGATTCTGCAACATGACCGCCATATTCTGTCACCAAGTGCCGCCCCCATGTTCGAGCAAGGCCCTTACTTCCAAGGACCACATCGTAACCACCCGTAACAGGTCCCTCAGAAGTGATGAAAAACATAGGGTCGTCAGAAAGGCCTTCTATTACTGTATCCAAGGTCGCACGGAGTGAGGTAAATTCGTCTTCGGAAAGCCGGCGTCCTGTGGAGCGTAATTGCACTGTTGCCTCAAAGTAATTCCCCGCTCTACGGGTACACGTCAAGCACACACCATTTGCCATACGAGCACGCATGGTGTGTTCTTCTTGGAAATGTAAACCTTCGATGGTACCTTCAACTTGCAAGTGTAAGAGGGTATGCCGATCTGAAACAATTCGTGTCTCAAGGCCTAATCCAATTGCCTCTGCCTTTTCATGAAACTGAACATGACGTTGAATGAGTTCGTCCCAAATTTCTTCTTCGGAAATATGAACCCATTTACCCTGAATTTCAACTATGCCGCACCTAGCACAACGCACCCATGGAATGTTTTCAGGGACTATGACGAGTTTGATTCTTTTTCGGATGCATGGCTCACACATTCGGTCACCATACAGAGGGGGTTCTGCACCGCAGACTAAGCAAAACTCACGTCCAAGTCCCTCGCTCATAGAATCCCTCTCATGTTCGGGTGAGTGTACTCGTCTTCAAACTGTGGCATCATCTTGAGAATCATTTGTTGATTGCGAAGCAATGCCATCTGCTTGAGATGAATCGATTCCGATGCTGGACTCAACTGCTTCAAGACGCGCTTCAATTGAGCGACTTCGTACAACGACAGTCCATGTCCAAATTGCAAGAGCAGTAATCATTCCAAGATAAGCAACCGTGAGATAATTTATTCCTTCCATATTAATTTCCTCCATCAAGTGATTTTTGAACTTGTTCTAATCGTTGTTCAAGATGCGTGATACGCATTGAAATCAATATGTGTCCGATGATGAATATCGTGAAAGAAAGTGCACCGATAAGAAGGACAACAGCCATGCTGGATTGCAGAGAGCCTCCATCTTCACCAGCCGCAATGACTGGGCCAGGGTGACGAATTTGCCAAAAACGAGTAGCAATATAGGTTAAAGGTACCAAAACAAAACCATACAGTCCAAAGGTGGAAAATGTATCGCGAGTTTCAACGCCATCGGGTTGACTTTGACGCCCAAGAACCAAAAATAGTGCAAGTAGAGTTAAGAGTCCAAATGTATTCAATCTTATATCACTCCAATCCCAAGGAGTGCCCCATTCTGCAGCACCCCATACACATCCAGACCAGACTGCCATCAAGCCACAAGCAAGGCCAGCCTCGCTACCTGCAACATGCAAACGCCAGCCTAAGGGGCTACGTTTGAAAAACCATATCGCCGAACCGAAAAATAAGACTCCAAAGGCAATAAATGCAGCCCATGCTGAAGGTACATGCCAATAGAATATACGCTGAGCAGCAGGTGATTCAAACGCATCAATTGATACGCTCGGCGCCCAATTAAGGCCCAAATATAGCGTTGTCATTATCCCAGCAAATCCGAGGCCAAGAAAAATCTCGGGAACTCGTCGTCGCATGTACAGAACTCTTCACCACTCCTTCTTGAACTTGGGTGTTCACAAGGTTGCTGCAAAATCAACAATTAAGGCCCACGGAAGAATCAATATTGGCAGTAATAGTCTGATGAATACAGCATTCGGCCGCGCCAAACGCAAGGTGCTTAATTCGATGAATCGAACACAGAATAACGTCACCCAAACCATGCCAGCGCCAAGAAGCGAAAGTTTCCAGTCGAAGGCATCAAGAAATAGAATACATCCAAGTGAAGTAAATATTAATCCGAGAATAGGGGCTATGAAATCCGCATTAGGAAGGCGGTTGACATGTGCTCTCCACCAATCGGCAGCACGCTGTTCTCGCATCAAATACAAGACGGGGTCTCCTGCGAGTCCAGCAGCAAAAGGTGCTGCAAGAACAAAGCCAACAAGCAATGTGGGATTTTCAATGGAGATTGGGTCGATAAACGCCAACAATGTCCCAAGTACCAACAGTGCAGTTAGGCCGTTGCGCGCAAGTCCAGCTCGAGTTGAGCGAAGATAACGATGCCCAACCTTTGTCGAAAGAAGACGAACATTTTCTTCAACTCCAATTGCTTTCCATGGTTTGCAAGGTGTTTGGTCTTGCAGTGATTCAGATTCTAAATCATGCAATCTAGTTGCACATTTCAATATGTCTGGATGATGTGATGCGATGACAAAAGCATGTCCGGCTTCACGTAAGCGTCCAATATCGGATGCCAGTACTGCAAGAGCATTGCTGTCCAATCCAGTACCTGGTTCATCGAGGAAAACCAAACGAGGTTTGGAGCAAAGCATTGCAGGGAGAAGCCCTGCTATTACCGCCACCTTCCGTGCTTGTCCCCCAGACAATTGCCCAATTCGGTCATACCTTCGATGGGCAAGACCGTAGGATTCTAGAATTGGAGAGAGGTCTGTTTTCATTCCCGAGAGTGAACACACCGTTGAAAGGTGATTCTCAATGGTTTCATCGCCGAGTAAACCATTGCTTTGGAGAGTCAGGCCAAAAGGCTGTGGTGGAATATTTCTCCGCCCTTCTGAATCAACAACTAAAGCCCCATGGTGATGAATAGACCCCTTTTCCAAAGGCAGCAAACGGGCACAACTTTCGATAACCGTCGATTTACCTGAACCGTTTTCTCCATGCAAAACAACGACATCTTTCGATGCAACTTCAAGATTGAAACCGGACAAGACAACACCCATGCCACGGCGAACCTCAAGGTCCACAAGGCTGAGCATCGATTCTGCCATGGGTGTGCGAGTTTGCAGGGCGACATCAAACCTCCCATTAGGACTAGTTTCAACCATGCACTCAAATGCGTCTCCTCTTTAGGCAGGACATGGCCACAGTCATGTCCTTGTTCGGAATATCCGAATGGCTGCTGTTTGGACTTTGGGTACTGGCACTTGTGTGGCCAATTAGTTATGCAATTCGCCACCGAACCTCCTTGGCATTATCGATTACAGTAGGATTGCTATTGGCTTATTTGGTGCAAGTTATGGGCGAGTTTGCAATTGATAGGGAATGGGTTGGCGGATGGTTATGGTGGGATTTTGTACTTATCCCGAATCGAATTGACGGTGGAGCATGGTTCCATACTCTTTTCTCAGCAGGATTTTTGCACAGTCGATATGACCCAACACACGTTCTTGGTAACATTCTTGTCATTGCTTTGGTGGGTGTACCTCTTGAACAACGCTTGGGGATGCGACGATTTGCAGCAGTATACCTCATTGGCTTATTTGGGGGTTCATTTGCATGGTTTATGTTCAATTTTGATTCTCCAATACCCTCATTGGGTGCTTCAGGTGCCGCCTTCGGTCTCTTCGGTGCATATTTGGCTGGATGGCCAAAAGACGAAATCCCGTTTCCCCTCATTTTGATTCGAAAATGGCCAGTCATCTACCTCGCTTTGTTTTATTTTGGAATGGAAGTTTTTCGTGCTTATACCACAATCGGCCTCAATCAAGCCAGTGATGTGGCTCATATGGCTCACTTAGGTGGATTTGTAGCAGCGTATATTCTTCTTCCAATTGTGGCAAAAGGTGGACCATATGCACTGGGAGTTGAAGATGGTGGGCCAACCAATTCCAGTAGCGAGCGTTCGCGTTTGAATCAAATTAAGAGCGTGATGATTGACATGTCTCAAGCGGTAGATCCATGGACTGCTCGTAAGATGGACATCCCACGAAATATCCGTGACCCTTTGCGTAGCCTTCTTGCATCTGCTGATGAACCTGAAACACGCCTAGCTTGGATGGAACACATTGCAGAAGTCGCCGAATGCCCCGATTGCCAAGCACCTATAGGAGTGATTGAACGTTCATCGGGCCCCCAGATACAATGTTCTGTTGAACCTGAACACCTCAATTGGCCCGAGTAATTCGGGAATATCTCCCCAAGCCCCTTAAGGGGCTGGGGAGTGGGCAAATATAGGATAGGCTCAAAGGCGGAACGGCCCAGCAATACCTTGGAGTGGGTGGTTTGCAGTCGTCGACAACATGGAAATCTCAGCGTATTTCTCTGTTATTGGTCATTATTTTCTTGTTTGCTGACCTTGGCGTTTTAGCCAATGAATCTGATGTCGAAATTTCTGAATCAAACACCCAATCATTGTTTTCTCAACCAATTTTAGTCGAAGGACTACCGCCATTGATGTGTGGTGAAGAATTGTGCTTGCGTCCAATTCGAGATATTGACCGCGGTGAAAGAGTCTCTGCAGAAGCAGACCAATGGTGGCAATCCTATGGCCCTGACCTAGATTGGAATGGGATGGATGACCGATTACAACGGGTATTGGCAGGAGCCGATTCTGTTTCGCCTACAGCAATTATTGGACCTGATGGCCGGAAGACAGTTGCGATTGTTGTCGATTATGCTTGGCGTGCCAACGACGCAGAAATTGAGACCCTTCGTTCAGTTCTCAACGCTCATGGATGGGTTGGTGAAGATGGCGGTGCATGGTTCCAACAACTGATCGATATCGATTCTGTCGCTGTCGATAAAGTTCCAGTATCTGCACTTATGGACCTTTATTCCTTACACGGAGTAGTTGTCATTGAGATGCAAAACATCATGATTCCATCCAACGATATTGCCGCGAAAGCATCTCGTGCCCGTCCATCGGATATTTATTCCGCAACTGCTTACGGACGCGATTATATCGGTGAAGGCATCGTAGTGGCAGTGCTCGATACCGGCGTTGATAACGAGCACGAATCACTGAACGATTTTGACGACCAAAATGACGAACCAGATGAAGACCCCCTCTCTTATGACGACC
>JABJFI010000095.1 GCA_018662825.1 Methanobacteriota archaeon
CCTCCTGCTCCGCCAGAAATGCCTCCAATGCCACCTATGCCTGGAATGGACGCACCTCCTGCTCCACCAATGGACGCACCTCCTGCTCCACCAGAAATGCCTCCAATGCCACCTATGCCTGGAATGGATGCACCTCCGGCCCCACCAGAAATGCCACCTATGCCTGGAATGGACGCACCTCCTGCTCCGCCAGGTTTGCCACCAATGCCACCAATGCCACCTATGCCTGAAATGGAAGCAGAAGCACCTGCTGAAGATTCAACAGTAATGGCTGACAGTGCTGCACTCCTAGGCGCACCGGCACCACCTATGCTTGAAATGGAAGCAGAAGCACCTGCTGAAGATTCAACAGTAATGGCTGACAGTGCTGCACTCCTAGGCGCACCGGCACCACCTATGCCTGAAATGGAAGCAGAAGCACCTGCTGAAGATTCGGCAGTAATGGTTGACAGTGCTGCCCTCCTTGGCGCACCGGCACCACCTGTAGCAGAAGATTCCGAGATTGCTATACCCGACTCACTTACCCACGACCCAGTTCTAGGAGCCCCTGACAATCTCATGGGTGAGCAAGCAGGAGCAGTCATCCGAAGCAGTGCTGAAGTTGACGAAGTTCTTGGTGACAAACTCGAAGGCACACTTCATGAAGTCGAAAAGGCGACATTGAGTGCTGAAGGAGAAATCATTAAACAAACTGTAAAGGGAACTCTCAAGGTAAACAATCCTTCTGCAGAAGACAGAATCTACGATATCGATGTCATGCTAGACCATGCTGATGCAACAGATATTGGCGGCGACAATGTTTCGGTCGATGAACTTGAAGCTGGAGCAAATTATAGTATGAAATACAAGGTCAATGGAAAGAGAATGCTCGTCCTACGTGAACGACTTGACACAAATCCTGCCCGTTCTCAAGAACATTCACTATCCGTAGCATCAAGTGAAGAAGGTGGACCAATTGCTTTGGAAATTGAAGTTGAAAACACAGCCTCCGTTGGAATCGATAATGTTGTTGTCCTTCGACCACTGCCTAAGGAATTTAATTTCTCAAGCACTGGAGTTGCTACACTAGAGGATGACACAATAACCTGGAATGTCGGGACACTTTCTGCTGGAGAAAAGCAAGTTTTGAGCATTGAAGGAACTATCGTTGTATCTGGAACTAAGTCTATCAAGGCTGGTGTAGCATCTGCCACCTATACCTCGAACTCAACACTTTCAGACTTGAACTTTAGAGAACTCGACGCTTTCTGCCGTGGATTCTCTTACATGCGGGTACGAGAAGATGAACGCCCTGACAATTGGCTTTGCCGTACAACCTTTGAAAACCGTTCTTCATTTGCTGTTGATCTAGTGAAACTTCAAGTTAGAATGAAGGGAAGCGATGACCTCCTTTTCGACATCAGTGATGTTCGACAAGATGTCAAACCCCATGGTAAGTGGGAAAGTGAAGAACGCACTGTCATGGCGCAATCAAAGCCAGACTTTGCAACCGAACTTGCTTACACAATTCTTCCTCGTGCGAGCCGAAGTACTGAAGGTTCAATCAGTCTTGAATCGAAGACTCTCGAAGTTGTTGAAGCAAACCTCGAGAAAGTATACTCTACTACGGGTCTACGTTCGTATAGGTCCCAAAAGGTCTCTGCGACTTTGACCTTGACAAATAACGGTTCATCTAATATCAATTTGATGAGAATTACCGATGATATTCCTGGATTGTTCGATGCACCTGATGTCTCTGCTATGACCATTAAAATCAATGGCAAAGAACTCGATGCTGAACAAATTAAGGCAGAAATAAACAGCGGTATTACTCTAGAAAAGACAAACCGCTCACCAGATGGTGATGGTCACACCTTGACCCTCACTGTAGGCGCTCGTGGCCCAGTTGGCCTCAAGCCTGGTAAAGCCATGACTGTCGAATATGATTTGATTGCTCCTGACCCATCCCCTGATAATTCAAACATTACCGCACCTGCTCGCACTGAATTCAGTGCAGAACGATACGGCCCTGTTTGCACACGAGATACTACTGAAGCACCAGCAATTAGTGTGATTCACAACCGACGTGACTTCTCCTTTGGAAAGACAACACAAAAGATTGGTGGAAAGGGACGTCACGAGGTTTTGATTCTATTCTCCAACGATGGAGATACTGCATTGAAAGATGTCATCCTCAGCGATATCATTCCTGAAAAATTCGAAATTAAAGATTGGTTGATTCGTGGAAACAATGACAAGCGTGATGATTGTGAAATGGCTACTGAATCTGGTGAAGGTGGTACTCACATCACTTGGACAATCCCTATTGTCGAAAAAGGCGAACGTCTTGAAGTTTCATTTGAAATCAACGGTCCCGGAGTTATCGATGGTGAAGCTGGAAACCGATTCCACGGCGTTCACTTTGGTGATGAAGTTGAAACCGAAGATATTGCATCACCTATGGAAGAGGCTTCTGAGGAACCTGAGGCTGAAGAAGAAGTTGCACCAAAGGTCTCGTGGAGAGAAGATGTCCTTCTTCGTGTCATGGATGCTGCTGGCATTGATGTCAGTAATCGTGATGAATTCGTTGCACATGCTGCTAACTATGATTTAGACGACAATGGTTATCTCAAGAAGGCTGAACTTCAAGCAGCTGCCGATGCCTGGAATGCTGAAGCAGGAACTGAGGAAGTTGCTGAAGAGGCTGTTGAAGAAGTTGCAGAAGAAACTGCTGCTGAAGAGGCTGTTGAAGAAGTTGCAGAAGAACCGGCTGCTGAAGAAGCAGTTGAAGAAGTTGCAGAAGAAACTGCTACTGAAGAAGCAGTTGAAGAAGCCGCAGCTGAAAAAGCATGTCCAATCTGTATGACCATGAATGCACATGATGCAACAACATGCGTCTGTTCATTCACCTTTGAGTGATTCAGATAGATGATGTGAGCGTCAATGCGCTCATTCGGGTAAGACCCATTGTGGCCAACTTTCATTGTTTGAAGAACTACTAACGACAACAAGAATTGGTCGGTTTACAGTTGACAGAACTAACTCCAATGAACGCTCTGTTGAGGGTGTTATCACTCCATCCCGCATATCAACTGCTAACCATGCTGATGGATACTGACCCATCCATGCTTTGAGTTCTGCTTCAATTCCTTCGGGTGGAATACCTTGACGGACACTGGCAATGAAACCCCAACCTGGAGGGCATCGGCGTTCTGCATCAGTCCAAAGAAAAACACGAGGATTTGCAGCCAAGCGGTTCAATTGCTCAACTGCTTCATCCAAAGTAACACAGACCGGCCGATTTGGCATTGGCACTGGTACTGAATGGCGCCAAGTTCGGTCTAAATCCAGCGGTTCTCTTCGGCGCATGACTCACCGATGCCGGCACATCGTTTCAAACCCTCGGCGATGAATGAATGAAGTCGCCAACTTCAAGAGAAATCCAAGCGAACCTTCATGCCCTCTATGCGCCGCCCTCAGTTTATGTCGAACGGGAATGCACCCCCGCCACCCCAACCACCGGGTGGATCAATGCTGATGATGCTTGGAATCATGGTAATGATGACATTCCTCATTATGAATCCCAGCATTCGCAATTCATTAGGAGATATTGCAGATCCTATATTGTCACCGATTCTTCCTGAAGAGGCATATTTTGTATTCACTGTACTAATCTTGGGAAGTTTTTCGATGACCATGAATACGGTTCTGCGTAATTTTTTCACCGACCCAATGGCTCAAGCACATATTGGCCATCGCCAGGGTCAAGTTCGAAAAATGTTGAACGATGCACGCATGTCACGCGACCCTATTCTACAAGAAAAGGCGACAACTCTGCAACAACAAATGATGCCTGAGCAATTGAAAGTACAGATGGGTGCAATGAAACCCATGATGTTCACGATGGTTTTCATCATTGCGATTTTTGCTTGGCTCACCATGGCAGTTGAGAATTTTAGAGTGGATTATGTCTCCTTACCTTGGGCATCAGAATGGAACCTTCTTGAAGATAAATTCCTGTTTTTCCCTGCATGGATTTGCGCCTACATTTGTATGAGTGCTCCTCTTGGAAGAATCATTGACCGCCACATCAAACTATTCCGATTTCGAGGTCACCCGTTAGTTACTTCTGGTGAAACACTCAAAGAACCACTTCTCCATCTAGTTGTTTCATCAACCAGTTCACGTGACAGTGATGCTCGGCGCCGACAGCAACGAGGACAGCGTAATTCCCACAACAAACGAAAGCAGTCAAGGGCATCTCCACAAGAAGATGTGGGTGAGAGGGCCACGAAAAGTGATTCAAATGAATGTCCTGAATGTGGCTTAACGATGGTTACCAAACTTGGAGCTCGAAGTCGACGTTGTGATGTTTGCCGTCATGAGTGGGTGTAGAAATGACGCGGATTACCGTTTCAGGCCATCCGGGAAGCGGCACAAGTACCTTAGTGAGTGGTTTAGTCAAACACTTTGGATGGACTTCACTCAACGGTGGCGACATTTTTCGAAATGAAGCGGCACGACGTGAAATGAGTCTTCATGACTTTGGAATACTTTGCGAACAAGACCTTGAAGTGGACCGTGCATTGGACAAACTTCTGCAAGAACAAATGCTCTCCGATTCTGCAGATATTGTTGAATCGAGATTAGCAGGATGGTGGGCATATCGATTGCAAATTCCATGTGTTCGGCTTTGGCTTGAAGTGGATGAACATGAACGAGCAAAACGTGTGGCAAATCGTGAAGGAGATTCTATAGAAGAGGCACTGATTGCCAATAAACAACGTTCAAACATTGATGCTGGACGATTTATGGAACTGTATCAACTACTCCCTGAGCAGCGTGAACCCTATACCTCATTACTTGACGCAACAAACCTTGGCAGTGAAGAAGTTCTTGCTGCTGCTATCGAAATATTGGAGAAATCCCTATGACACAACACATCCTTGACACCACCGCTTCGACCAATCCCGCAATTGGCGGGAACCCTGATGCACGAGATGTTGAAGAGCGTCTTGCGTCTGGATTTATTCTGCTCGACAAACCTGCAGGGCCAACATCTCATCAACTTGCATCGTGGGCTCGTGACCTGTTTGGTCTAGAGCGTTTGGGCCATGGTGGCACCCTTGACCCCTTTGCAACAGGTGTCCTACCACTGATGGCTGGAAAGGCAATGAAAGTAACCAAAAAAATTCTCACACACAAGAAGACCTACATTTGTGTGTTTCGATTTGCAACACTGCCGGACCAAAGTCGGCTTGCAGAGGTCATGAGACAACTAACTGGCCGTGTCTACAATGTCCCTCCGGAAGTTTCTGCCGTTAAGGTTCAAGTTCGAACTCGAAAAATTTTCACCTTTGAAAATATTGAAATCAAAGGAAATGACATGATAGCCCGTGTCCATTGTGAAGCAGGCACATATATTCGTACAATGGCACGTGATCTCGGTCTGCTTTTGGACATGAAAGTTCAGTTGAAGGAACTACGCCGAGAAACTTCTGGTGTATTCAACCTAGAAGACTGTATCACTATGCAAGAATTGGCCGATGCAGTCTGGCTCTGGAAAGAGTGCGACAAACCAGAGGCACTACTACGAATCATTCATCCGATTGAAAAAATATTGCTTGACTTGCCAACTGCTACTGTGAAGGACAGTGCTGCTGCTGCCTTGGCCCATGGTGCACCTCTTTTGCGACCTGGGCTCATCAACATTCAATCGGGTGTAAAGGCTGGCAAAGAAATAATGATTCAAACGCTTAAAGGCGAGGCTGTTGGAATTGTAACGCTCACGCTCAATACTGATGAAATCGCTACTATTAACGAAGGTGAAGTTGCTCGACCAAATATGGTCTTGCTCGATGAGGGGTTATACCCTCGCCGCTGGAAGTCTCCAGAGTGAATCAAATTTGATTCTCAAGCTTCAACGTATTCTTCGTAAATATATTCGTCTGTTTCTATTCGTATTTTCAATACTGACATGATTCCCACATCCACTTTGTCAACGGGTGTTGAACGGCCCCCACGGCCTCAAAGCAAGTTTTTGTGAGACGGTCCCCCTATCAAGTTTGAGGGTGTTTTTCGCGTTATCCGTCATCAGAGGGTGTTTTTGAATCGGAATACACTGACAATAAATTCACTGCAATTTCTTGATTTTTGGTGGAGTTAAGAAAACGAAAAATCCACCGATTGCCAAAAGAGATACAATCGTAAGACCCCAAAACATTCCGTCAGAAATAGCCGCTCTATTTGATTGAACATTATTCGAACTTAGTGCAGGTTCAATCGCAACAGCCAACAAGCCTTCATTGTTATCTTCTTGACCTTCTGTAATTTCCAAACCTCGGTCGATAACTGCACGAATCTGAACCTGCTCCTTGCCTTCCGGAACCTGCCAATCACATGTGACATATGCGACATTGCCCGGTTCAAGCAGTGGAAGGGTTTCATAATCAATTAATTCCGAATTTGATTCACATCTAACTGAAATCAAACTTGCTTGGGCTTGGCCGATATTTCGGACAAGTACTCGGAT
Organism: Methanobacteriota archaeon; assembly: GCA_018662825.1. Lineage (GTDB taxonomy): Archaea > Thermoplasmatota > Poseidoniia > Poseidoniales > Poseidoniaceae > MGIIa-L1. Next base: position 6,512 of record JABJFI010000095.1, read on the forward strand.
GGAGACTATATCGCCAGCACGAATCACATCATCTCCAAGGTCAATTTCTTCGACAATAAGGTCGGGCAGAGAAAGAACTTCAAGGTCAAGGATTCGTTCGTGGCACGATGTTTGGTCACAAAGAGAAATAAGGGCTGAAGTAAAACCAGGGCTTGGTGCGTTGATCATGAGTGTTTTATTGAATACATCAACGGTGATCCAAGAACGATTGGAGGATGCTGTTAGGCCTGTCGAATCTACATCAGAATAATCAAAAGCAATCTCTGTCGGAATAGATAATTCAACAGGAACTAGTGATTGAAATTCCTGAAGGACTGGTGTGTCGTCAATGTTCTGCACATTGACAATGAACACTTCGACCCAAGTATTACCCGCCGAGTCCGAGACCGTGGTTTGAATTGATGCTTGCCCCGAAGATTCTGGTTGAAGTGATAGACGTACATCTCCTTCGGTTAAGTCCACCACGACGAGTTCCGGATTTGAATTAGAAAACTCAACTTGTAGATTTTCGTAAGACGTTCGGTCATCGGTACAGCGGTATAAGAATGGCAAAATGCGTCCACCTCCATCTTCGGTCAAGGATTGATCTCCTACGGGAATACATACAGGATTTTCATCCCATTCAATTTCGTAACCACCGGTTATCGAAATAGAAGTAACCTCAAAGGCGGTGGTACTTTCATTACCTTGAGAATCCCAAGTAAACCAAGATTTCAGTTCAACCTTAACCGAAGTATCCCCAGCAGACATATATTTGCCAATTGGAAATGAGAGGGATAAGGAGGGCGACAATGCCACCGGTTGATTGGTCACCAATTCATCATTGACAAATAGTAGCCAACGTGAATAAACTGAGTCAAGACCATCGACATCACCGAATATTCGACCTTGCAATGAAAGAGTTGGGTCATTCACATCGACGGTAATCGAAGTAATACACGCTTCAATTGTAGATATTCGAAGTTGAGTGAAAGGGTGGTCTGGAAGCAACATATGCTCATCCATTGCGGAAAATTCAGAAAACGAAATGCCATCATCTGAAAAAGAATATTCCAGTATCACGTCGTCAAGTGATTCATTGTCCAAAGTGAAGTGTGGTCTTCCGATACGCTGGTTTGGGGGTGTTTCGATAATTTCACTAGTCCAACGGCCAGATGAACCTGGTATGCTAGATTGCAGGCCGCATTCTGCTAGCGCCATATTTTCTGAACTACCCAACATCAAATCAAGTCCAATGATTGGCATATCATGACCCGAGAATTGAGCTTGAGCAGAACCGTATTCACCACCATACCATGGTGTCTTCATGACAACTTTAATACCAACTGCATCGACATTTAATTGTGAATCATCGGTTGTTCCGACCGAGACATAATCCAATGTCATGACCGAGTTTTGTATCATGTTCCAATCCCAAGTGGTTAGTTCTGTCACATTGTATGTCCAAGAATTTGAAAGATAATCAAGAGCACCTTGAGTGTGCGCAAAAGTGGTAAGTGGCTCATATTGGCCATCATAATTGAGTGAAAATCGCACCGAATCTTGGTACAGTGGGTCTGGGACTGAAAAAGCAACTACAACATTGACGGCCAAAATATCATAGCCCGTGGAACCAAAAGCATTGAATGAAGATAATTTTATTTCAGGTCCAGTCGACCACGATGTTGCACCATCGGGAGTACCGATTGAGTTATTGGAGTCGGTTGGAGAGGATTGTGCCCAAAATATCATGCTGTCTTGATTAAGTGGACGATGGTGAATCATTGTTAGACGTTGGTCAGCGACCATGGCATCTGTATAGGATGCTGGGTCTTCAGAAAAAGAGGTAAATGCTCCGAGTGTCCAATTTTCAGTGTGTGAAAAATCTCCTTCAGGGAAAATATCGACAAGATTAGTTTGATGAACTGAACGTGCAGAAACTGCGCTATATGGCGCAAGAAGCAATAAAAAGAGCATAAAAATTACGGTCGAATTCTTCGAATATGAAACTCCCATGTAAAGGCGAGAACAACGAATACACTTGAATGAGAGGGTGTTTAGTTTCATCGATTTGAGATTCGGATAGATGATTCCTTCTGCGGATTGTTGAAATACCACGCGGATAACCGCGACTTACCTCTCATGGCTGTGATGGTGTAGGGGTTAGCACGGCAGATTGTGGTTCTGCCAGCCCGAGTTCGATTCTCGGTCACGGCCCCTTTAATTTCCTTCTAGTTGTTCTTGGTCAATTTGGTGGCCCATTCGCTCGGCTTTAGTTTCCAAATAAAATCGGTTTTGTGCACTGACACCGACCACCAACGGAACCAAATCGACGACATTGATGCCATGTCTTTCCAACTGCTCTTTTTTGTTTGGGTTATTGGAAAGAAGACTTACTCGAGGTATTCCAAGGGACGACAACATGCTAGCGGCAATGCTGTAATCACGATTATCGGCTGGTAATCCAAGCATCAAATTTGCATCTAGGGTATCAGCACCCTTGTCTTGCAAGTGATAAGCCTGAATTTTTGCATGCAATCCGATGCCTCGGCCTTCTTGACGCAAATAGAGTAAGCATCCCCATCCTTTGTCGGCGATGGTCTTCAAAGCAGAATCCAATTGCGCTCCACAGTCACAACGAAGGCTTCCCAAGACATCTCCCGTCAAACATTCTGAATGTACCCTGATGATTACCGGGTCGGCCCCCTTCATATCACCCAATGTAAGGGCGACATGGTCCAAACCTGTGGAGGATTCATGAAAAATTCGGATTTGAAAATCTCCATGTATTGTAGGAAGTTTGGCTTCACTTGGAATTGAATTAGTTTCGACCAATTCAATAGGTTCAATTATTCCTTTCACACAATCACCTCAATCAAAAAGCGTAGTTCGCCTGCATTCTCCTCAACCGAAAGAATCTGGTGCTTTCCACGTGTTGTCAATAATGGCATATCATGTAGAGTTTCGGGGTCATCAGCAAGCACTTCGAGAATCTGTCCGGCATTCATGCTTGCAAGAGCCTTTTTCGCTTCAGAAACGGGAACAGGGCAGAAAAAACCAATCACATCAAGGCGATGTGTCGGTGAAACCAAAGCTCCTTCTCCTAGAGAAACAACTTCGACCATGGTATGCGCTAGCCCTCATCCTTTTCAAGTCCTCCCAAATGTGGAAGTTGGCTTTCATCTTCAAACTCATCTGATTAGAGTGAACCGCACCTTGATGAAGAGGGACACCTACGCAAAGCCATGAGCAAGAATTCTAAGTCCCCCTCCGAAAAAGAGGATTTAGAATGGTCGGAAGTGGCTAAACTTGGGCTACGCTATGCACGAATACCCTTGGCCTTACTCTGTGTAGAGGCATTTTACTGGTTTTTGACCCAACCCTCTGACACCTTGGCACCGTTACAAGTTACCGAGGCATGGTTGTGGAATGCAATGACTAATTTCTTGTATAGTGATGGTGAATATGTCGCTTCTTCCTTATCGATGCATAATGGTTGGATGACTAGAATTGATTTTGTTCATGTTGACTTCCCAGGGAATTACGACACTGTTGGTTTGTATGTCTCTGATGAATGTGCAGGTGTCCATGAAATGATCTTCTTATCGACATTGGTAGTCATGACCGAGGGTGTCCCACAGAAACTAAAAATCCGTTCTATCATAGTGATGTGTAGTATTATCTATGTTCTCAATATCATGCGGCTGGTGATGTTTTTCCCGATTGCTGTCAATGACTGTACGGCAAATCCAAACCAAGCAGAATGTCTATCAGGTATGTGGAATTTTCATTCTGCGGTCTATGAATGGGGGTTCTTATTGGTACTCGTTACGATGTGGGTGGTTTGGTTTTGGAAGGTTGGAGGTCCTGCTCGGACACTTGATGCAAGTGCGGCCGGTGATGATAAATGGCGTTTGAAATTTAGAAATGTATGGGCCCCAAAGCAATATTATCTGCTTGCAGGTGCTGTCCTACTCCTAATCTTTGCAGCACATAATGTGACCTCAAATGAGGAAGCGATGGCGGCCAAAGAAACCCTTGATTTCTGCTATTTCTCAGAACTTGTGACCTCTGAGTGTGGACAAGCTCAGAATCGCTGGAATGATGCCATTGGTTATGCTTGGTCACTCTCCGCTCTCGGTCTTTTGATTCTTGGAACAACTTCTGTTGTCATACAGCGTCCAGATGAAAATGGGGATTGGCCGGAGAAACCAGAACGTCAAAAGCAAGTTGAATTGTCAGAAAGTACAGAACACACACCGACATCACGCCATTCAAAGAAAAAGTCTGGTTCTTGGAAAAAGAACAGTGAAGAAGAATGATTACTCAAAGACGGTTCCAGTCACCCTTTGACCAGCCATCTCGTGCTTTTCTAGCGCCTTAATTGCGAGTCCGACCTTACTGGTGTGAATGCTAACGAAAGTCGAGCCGTCATCGAAATGAACATCTCCAATTGCCATTTCATCACATCGCAATGAACTTTGGAACCAATGTGCTACTGAACGAGGAGAACCTGCCAATGAATGGTCGATATTTAGGTGAAGAGTGACGAAGCCAAAGACATCTGCAGTTTCTCCAAAGTCATCTTGTCGAGATACTGGGTCTCGGTCGAGCCCCTCTGGTAATTCAGGGGCCTCGGAATCGACAATATCTAATCCATAGGTTGCCATAATCTTGGAAAGTTGAGGTGCATCGTCTCGAGAAACTAAACTCCATGCTTCACCTTTGCGGCCAATTCGACCGGTTCGTCCAACTCGATGGATGAATGAATCCAAATCCACGGGTAAATCATAATTGACAACAAGCGTAATTCCATCGACGTCAATTCCTCTGGCTGCGACATCTGTAGCGACAATGGTTTTGACTTCTCCTTCCTTGAAGCGGTTGAGAATCTTTTCACGCTGATTTTGGCTCAAATCTCCATGCAATCCTTCGACAACAAATCGATGTTTATTCAATCTCTGAACTGCTAAATCTACCATGCGTTTGGTATTACAGAAAATAATAGTTTGGTCTTCATCACCCATACGACACATCAATCTTCCAAGTGCCCAAAGTTTGTTTGCACGGCCAATTTTGATGCTATACATATCAATTGGAGGGATATCTAATTCCTCTGTATTTGTCAGAACAAATTCAGGTTCATCCATGAACTCGTGGGCTGCATCAATTATTTCTTGGGGGAATGTTGCAGAAAAGAGTAGAGTTTGTTCTCGATGATTCATGCGTTCAATGACCCACATAATGTCTGGGAAGAAACCCATGTCAAGCATGCGGTCTGCTTCATCAAGACAAAACAAAGTTGGAACTTCGAGGTTGATATGCCCTCTATCGGTCATATCCATGACACGACCAGGTGTTCCGACGATGATGTCAACGCCACCACTGAGATTTTTGGCTTGCTTTTCTAAATCAGTTCCACCATAGACGGTTTGAATCAAGAGGCCTGATTCACCTTGGAGTGTTTGAAACTCTTCGGCCACTTGGTTTGCTAACTCACGGGTTGGAGTAAGAATCAATGCTTGCAATTTTCCTGTCGGCTGACAGCGTTCAATAATTGGCAATCCAAAGGCTGCGGTTTTACCTGAACCTGTTCGAGCCTGTCCAATGACATCACGACCAGCCCGAGCTATTGGAATTGTGTCTTTTTGAACCTGTGTTGCACATTCCCAGCCAATTTTTTCAAGGCTGTCAAGAATATTTTGGGGAAGGTCCCATGAGTCGAAGCGGGTATTGGTGAACATATGATCATCTCCGTCTCGGTGTTTCGAGTGGGTCGCCGAGACGGTGGCAACCCAATCGAGTGGAATCAAAAGTTGTCGCGTTCAGCGATTTCTGCTTGGAGAATACCCATCCAATACTTACGTGCATTGTCTCGGGTAAGAGGCCTGCGCATCTGTCGAACATGTTCCAAAATGTATTGTCGGAACTTCAAAGATTTGTTTCGGTTGATTCCTTTAGGGGTGATTCCATCCCACAAGCGTTCGAATTGCTCAGCCTTATCATTGAATGCGTCATCCATTATATTCACCTTAAGCAATCGGCCCACTGACACACCCTTCTTAACCATACCGACATGCTTAACGGAAAAACAAATGTGATAATTCAATGTGATATCAGAAATAATCATCATCATCATCGGCGTCTTCATCTTCAAAATCATCGTCATAGCCCATCAATTCATCTTGACTTACAGCACGATACACCGGCGCAGTAACGGGTTCAGTAGGCGTTGGTTCAGCAGGAATGTTAGGGGCGCCCTCTGCTGAAGGTGCTTTTTCCGCTGAAGATTGTTCGGTTTCTGTAGAGCGCATCGGCTCCAATCCTACGCGGCGACCTTGCGCCTCTGCGACTTCTCTGTCTAGAGCCGGGACGGGCGCCGAAGGTGCTAATTGAGCATTTTTTTGTGCTTCAGTTCCATCCAATGATGCATCAAAGACCATCTCCTTGAGCGAGGCGATAATCTTCTCATTCGTTTCTTTAACAAGCAACTCTTCAGCCATGCTTCGTAGTACTTCGTCTCCAAATAATCGCGGCAATAGGTCGATACATGCTGTGCGAACTTTGAGGTCTTTGGATGTAGTGCCACGAACGACAAGTTCACGGGCTCGGCCATGATCAGTATCCAGCACCTGAACCGCTTTTATCGCACTCAATCTTACTTCCGAATCGGAATCAACAAGCGCACGCTCTGCGAACATTGTCGCAATTCGAGATTCGCGACGAGCAAGTGCAGGGAGGTTCTTTGCAGCCACCCGTCGAACTTCGACTTCAGCATCGTTCAAAGACCATGATATCAAATCCCAGACTGCAGAATCGCCCTTTTTGATAATTTTCTTGAGTAGTGCTGTCGCTTTCTTGCGGAGTTGCATATCTTCCTCCAATAATAGAGAATCAACATGGTCCACGACCACCTCGGGCCATGTTTCACACAATCCAGACAAACCAGCCCAAGCCGCATCACTACGGTTTCGCACTGGTGAGCGAAGTTCATTTGCCAAAATCGTAGAAACACCAGAAGGGAAAATCGGCGAGGTGAGGGTTAAGCAACGACTCGCGGCTTTTCGCACATTGATATCTTGGTCATCTAACAAGACTGAGAGCCAATCAAATAGTTCATCTGATTTGAGAACAGCTACTTCGGGAAGAACTTCCAAAGAGGCGACACGTTCTGCAACCTCATCAGATTCCAATCCCTCAAGAAGCAGTGAATGTGCTTGATGAACTCGCACACCATGGAAACGACCCAGTGCACGAATGGCATATGTGCGATCCAGATTGACATTCTGGTCTTTCCATCTAACCGAGGCAGTTGAAATTTCACCCTGTAGTAAAGAAAAGACTTCTTCATCAGAAAGAGCAACCCAAGGTCCTTTTTCCACCTTGATTTTCTTTGCTGACTTTCGGCGCTTTGCAACGGCTATTGGGAGACCAGTGCGTGGGTCTCGTGCTATGTATTCACGTGACAAATTTCTCTCCTCCATTGGGCGCATATCCCCTAAGTCAATGAATCTATGCTTGATTCACTCTCAGTTCAGACCCACTGTTATTGAACTCTTGTAATCTGTTCAAAGGGAAGAGGGTAAGTATATTCATGCGACGGCAGCACCAAGATTCATGGGCAGCGACAGATATGGCGAGATGCTTCCCGTAATGGCGATGATGCTGCTAATGCTTCTTACGCCATTACACTCTGTCATGACGGGTACAAGTGGCTCAACATTGCCAGATGAAATCGAAGTGTCACCAAGCCTTCACTTAGATGACCAATTTAATGAATCAGACGGTTTTACTCCGAGTAACATTACCATTGATTCTGCAACAGGTGAGGCAATCTTAGACCATCCAATAATCAATTGGCAACCAATTACCAATACGGGGCTCATGTTTACCAGGACTGGCGCTTGTGCAGCCCATCTCCCTTCGAGCAATGAAGTCTTGCTGATGGGTGGTAGGGCAGACCCAAATCCGATGCAATCCGGAGATGAGGCCGAGACAAATTTTGTTGAAACATTCGACCTAGTCAATTTGAGTTGGGGTCCAAGTGAGGAGAGCATGCCTTTCACACAAATGTACTTTGGTTGTGCCACTGTAGGTGACAAGGTCTACACAATCGGTGATTATCATCCATTCAACACACCTGAGATTCGTTCTGAAGGACTCGTCCAGATATTTAATTCTAGTAATGATACATGGATTGAAGGTACATCAATGCCGAGTGGGAAGGCCGTTGGTTTAGCAGGAGTCGACAATGTTGGGAATTTCATTTATGTCGCAGGGGGTGTGAGCCGCAAAGACAGGTCGGATACAACTGACAGACTCATGCGATACAATACAAATACCGACACCTGGGATGAAATGGCAAATATGAGTGTATCTCGTCATTCTTTTGAACTGGTGGAATATCATGGCAAATTGTATGCACTTGGTGGAATAGAAACCTACTTTGACCCGACAATAAATCAAAATGTTTCCGAGCCATCCAACCACACGGAAGTGTATGATGTTCTCACCGACACATGGGCTAATCATTCCGTATTACCCTTCGAAATTGCAGCCTATGCAGCTACAGTTCACAACGATGAAATTATTATTTCCGGGGGTATTACAGGAACTGGATGGAATTCATTTTCAAAGGATGTTTATGGCTACAATCCACTTACTGGAGCGATGAGTGAGCATTCCCAACTCCCGGTAAATATGTATGACCATACAATAACTGGCACAAATGGTACTATCCTCTATGCGTCTGGCGATTCATCTTCGTTCCGATTCTCGACTTGGAGTAACAATTACCTCGACCAATCGGAGTATTTTGAAAATCCTGACGAACATGATGGTTGGCTCACCTCTGATATCCTCGACCTTCGCAAAACTGTTAGAGGCACCTGCTCACCGGTATGGCTGGAATTATCGGGACAAACTCCACTAGATACTCAACTTAATTTGCAATATAAAATTGGAGTAGACTCAAGCCTACTCGAAACATCGAATTGGCTCCCTGTCGGACCACAAAACACCTCACAATATTTCCATGTTGGAAATCATTCATTAGTGCTTTTTGGACTGGAAAATTCCTTCTTCCAATATCGAGTACAATTCAATACTACTGAACTAAACAATTGGGAAATACCCAGTTTAGATCATGTCAAGATTTATTCTGAAGAAGCAACTTTACTCAGTCTACCACCTGTTTCGCTCCATCCAAATGCTGCTCCTATAGAATTGACATCATTCCATTCTGCATATGGAGCGAACTCAAACTACTCGTTTTTGTTACATTCAACCAATAGTGATGGTTTCATCTTGTTAAACAGCAATGCTGCTAAAATTGTATGGGATGTCGATACTGACACATTTTCAATTGACGATGTCGATGGAATCTTGAAGCAGAATGAAATCTCTGTTCAAAAAGTATCTTCAACACCAGATGGTGACGAAATTAATTGGACTATCTCAGTTGAGGAAGGCCTTCCAAGCGACTACTTTGCTATAGAAATAATAACCAACGGACTCCATGAAACCAGTTACAGGAGCCCAGCAATTATCTCGATTGAAAATATCCTCGATGTTCACGTTATAGATTATTCTTCATCCTATTCCAGCCAAGGTGGATTCGAAGTATCAACTGGCGAGGTTTTTCCAGATGGTGCAGAAATCGATGTCACAATAGACCACAGTTTCAATTCAACCGCAACACGCCTCCTCTATGGGACCATCGAAGCACGACTGCACGTTGATGTGGAAAGTCCTAACTTTGGATGGTTCAACTCGACTGGCGAGTGGTTTACACTACAAACTGGCCTTGAAACTGAGACCAGTTATATTCTTCCAAATGCCAGTTCTGGCGAGGCTCGAATTTGGCTAGAAGCACGAACTCAAGATGACTTTGTACTCAATGTCATCCCCTCATCCAAGGAATTTATTCTCAATGTTGATGCCCCACTTCAAACGATGGTGTCTCCCACATCCGGCTCATATATCAATGAAAATCCAGAGCGAAATGTCGAATTTGAATTCTATGATATTGGTGGTTTTAGTGAGGATACAGTTCAAGGCTTTGTCTGGGTTGAAGCATTGCATGACAGTAATTCAGATGGCCAATTTTCTTTTGCTGAATCCGTTCAATATCCTCTCGGCTTCACAAATATCGGCCTATATTGGGTGCTCAACTTGACGGTTAATGATACGGCAAATTTCGACCACCAAATGGTCCACATAACTCTTGAAGGGGAAAATTTGGCCGGGAAAAATATTCGTGATGCCCTACTTACTCCTGATAATGGATACATTTCATGGATGAGTCGTACACCTGAAAAGGCAAATCTTTCTCTAATCGAGCCATTGTTTGAAACTATGGAAAACGGATTGCAGCGTCTCGAGCCAACTGGAGATATTGGATGGAAAGTAGTCGTAAGTGACAGTAATAATCTTTCAGATATATCCCATGTCCGAATTGAACTTGGAAATGACGAAACACTTGGTATGCGATACAATAAGAATTTGGATACCTGTGAGGAAATGGATGCCAGAATTCGAGTGGCAGCATTGTGTTATGCAGTTATTGAAAACAATAATTTGACCATATATTTTGTCGGGAAAGTGGACTGGACTTTTGTAAATTCTGCTCTTGATGTGGGCCATCTTGAAGTTCAAATTGACGACTATGATGGAACCAATATCTTTACTCTAGAAGAGCAATGGTCTCTAGAGCGCCAGATTGCAGTTGACATTGAACTACTTCGAGATTCTGAAGGGCCAGTTCAAGGTGAACTCGTTGCAGGATGGAGTATGATTTCTGGGGAGCATGTTCAACTGAATGCCACTGTTAATCATCTTGTAAGTAATTCGTCTTACAACGGCTTTGTATCCGTATTTTGGCGTGGAAAAATACAGAATGATTTCTTTTCCAGTAGTTATTCCGCAGAAGTTATTGATGGGAAATTATCAACACAAATACAAACACCGATGGGCTCAGGTCTTTGGCATCAAACAGTCCTCGAAATATGGGACCCTTATGATTCTGAAAAATTGTTTTCAACCACTTTGCCAAGCATGTATTTGGATGGCGAGGCTCCTCTTCTCCTCCCATCAACATTGACAAGTGGTGTGTCACGTTACCATTTGGATAGTGTCGAAATAGGAGTAAATATTGCTGAAGCGAATTCGTGGACTGAGAACCTTACGCTCAACTGTCAGATCCAGGCACTTGATTTTGATTGGCCAATCATCACACTTAGCCGTGAATCTTCAACAATTTATGATGGAAAGACCATGTTCAGTTTCACCTATAATTTTGCCGAACAAGGCGACCCTTCGACGCTCTCTACACAATCCAACATCGCATGTTGGGGTAGCGGTAGTGACGATGCAGGTTGGGAACTCACATCAACCGATGGAAACTCTCCCAATGACCCTTGGCTCATCTCTTCCCTCAGTAATATTGGGCCCGATTTAGCCATTAGTTCTGTTGAATTTGAGGGTGATACCAGCCCGGGTTCTAAATTACGTTTGGAAATGAAAATTCTTAGTTCTGGTGAACGAATTGAAGTGCCGTTCAACATCACCATTAGCATCGTCCAAGGTGAAACATCAACAATTGTTGGGCGTGAATCTTTGCCAAGTATAACTGAAAATACAGCAGTATATATCCGCAGCGCTATTACCGTACCAAATGGCGACTGGACATTATTCATCGAAGTTGACCCTGAGCAAGAAATATGGGAACTCAGTGAAATTAACAATCTGTGGTCGGTAAATTATTCCGCACAAAGTGAGGGATTATCTGGAACAGTGATAGCAATTTCAGCTGGTGGAGGATTTCTACTCGTTGTTGGAATCTCAGTTGTATTGCTCCGGAAAAGAAAAGACGATATCTTAGTTGAGGATGAAATTCCTGCCAAGAAACCGCTCAAGGGCCCACCACTTCGTAAGGATGAAGCAAAGGAGGTACCAGCCAATCTCAAAGGACCTCCACCAAAAAGTCCTGAGCCTGCACCTGAAACGGTAATTTCACCGGTAGCGGAAATGGTTGTTGCTACTCCTGCAACTCCAGTGGTTGGTGACTCGGTTACTGATTATTCTCAACTCCCCGGTGGTGGAGAATACCAATATGAGGGTAGTCAAACATTCTACGCCGGCGTATCGTGTGGAAAGTGGATGCAAAATCCCGATCAATCCTTCACACGACTAGAATAATTTCAATGCTTAACTTCTTGAAGTGGAAGGGAATGTTAACACTATGGCGAGTGATGATATCGAAGATATTCGACGCGTTCTTGCTATCTGCTTTCGAAACGGTGGGACACTTGATGCACTTGATATTGAACGAATACTTTCGTTTGACATGGAATGGGTAGCACCTGATGTTGCCGAGAAGGTGGTACAGGCTCTGATTGGCAAGGGTTGGCTGACTGGTGAAGAAGATGCACTCGAACCTGCAGTTTCTCTCAAAGATGTACAATCTCCACTCGGTTGGTTTCCTCGGCCATCACGATTACTTCATCCCGCCCATCCAGATGGGGGCCAAAATAAGCCAAGTTCTAGTGGAGAAAAGCCCGCAGTCGCGACACCACAACCTGCCACTAGCAAAGAATCTACGCTCCTAGTTTCGGATTCTAGTGACCCGCGGGCCAAACTTTCCCATCGCTTGTCAAAATTCATAGCAAAATCCTCGGAGTTATCGCTGGATGAAGTTGAAAGGCGAGCAAAGCGCAAACAAAGTGCATTGCAATATGTCAGTATTTGGATGTGCCTTGCGTTAGTTGCAAGGGAACAGAACCTTTCAATGAAGGAAATAATCGATGCATTAGCAGTTCGCTGATTAGCCCTCTATGATTGTTGACTCTGGTGTTTCTACAATTTCTTCCTTGTTTCGTGCAGAGAGTTCAATCAAAACTGGCAATAGGATCAATGCGAGTATTAGGGAAAAGAAGACGGTGACGGCGGTGATTAAACCAAAGTCTTGAATGACTGGCATCGGTGAAAACAGTAATACTAGGAAACCGAAAACAGTAGTCAATGCGCTCATTATAAGTGCTACTCCCGTGGTTGAAAGGGCTGCACGTAAGGCTTCCCAGTGTGTTTCTCTCCTAGCAAGTTCAACTTCGATTCGACGCCACATGTGAATCGAATAATCAATTCCGATACCTATTGTTAATGCCGTGACCATAACAGTCAATACATTCCATTTCAATCCAAGAATAAACATTGAGCCTGCGACCCAAAGTGATGCGAGAGCAACAGGAAGCAACACTGCGAGTGCTGGAACAACACGACGAGTTAGGACCAACAATACAAGCATTGATACAAAGAGTGAAATCGTTGTTGATTTGATTTGGGACGTATTCAAACCGTCAAGCACAGTTTGAAGGATGACTAAATCACCAGTTACATACAAATTGGCATGTGAATCAAGGTTGTATCGGAGCGTCCCTGGGTGAGAGCTACTGCCAAGTTGCTCTTCGATATTGTCAATTACAATTTGAGACTGTGCAGAGGTCGACGCCTCAACTCGAATTTCATTTCTGAAATAAGTGATTTCTCCATCTGTCAAATATACTGTTTGATTGATACGTTGTGCCCAAGTTTCCCCCGTCAAAGCATCAGCCACACTTTGGTTGGTTGAAAGTTCTAAAAATACCGAAGATAACTGTAATTCATTTGAACTATTGATGATGTAAACATCTCCAGCATATACTTCTAAATTATGAGCCGTTCCAAAGGATTCGTTGCGCAATATCGCATCTCTTAATACAACATAAGGCCCTTCATAAGATGGGGATGCGGGTGCATTATCAGTTCCAACGACATCGTGATTTGATTCCAAATCCTTGTGCAACCCCCTCAACTCATTCAACATCAGTGAATCACCCGGAATAGAAGTGGATTCGCCTACTGGTTCAAACAGGACATAAATTAACTTCCAGCCAGCACTGTCGTAATTTGTCGATATGTCTTCACGCACCTGCATAATTTCCATATCAGGGTCGACAAAGTCAGCTAAATCGAAATCAGTTTCCAATGAAACTGCTCCAAATATTGCGACGCCGGAAATCAAAATGGTCACAAGCAGAACCGTTACCTGTTGCTTCTGTTGGACTCCAACAATTTTTCCTACAAGGCTAGGCATAGTAATTGCGTGTGCCATTTGAGCATTTGAGACCTTTTTGCGCACTACGTGCAGTGCGCCAACAACAACAGTAGAAGATACGAAAGCGCAAAGGACTCCAAAGGCAAGAGCATAACCAAAGGTTGCCAATGGCGGTAACGGAGAGATGACATTCGCTAAAAATGCTGCCACAGTTGTGACAACTGCTAACGAGAGTGGGATGGAAAGACGGGCACAGGCGCGTAACCAGGCTTCGGAAGGGTCGTCTTGTTCCTTTCGTATTGCAGAAAATGCACGTTGTAAGTGGATGGCATAATCAATTCCGAGGCCAAGAACCAGTGGGGCTACTGCGACTTCCAGTGCGGTGAAACGGACTCCGAGGTAATTGAGAACACCGTATGTCCAAATCAATGCAAATGATAAGCCAATAAGAGGGAATGCAACATCATTGAGTGAACGGAAAGCAATGGCTAATAGGATAACGACAACAAGTAAAGCAAGGAGGACAAGTAAAGCCAAATTATCGAATGTCCCTTGGTCGATATCGTAAGATATGAGGTCAAGTGATGCTACTCCATAGGATAAATCCGAAGATTCTGATAGTTTAGCAAATTCCACACGAATTTGGTCTTGGATGATTTTTCGTTGTTCTTCACCCATATCTGGGTCAATTTCCAAAACCCATAGTGTCGAAGAGGCAGTTGGAGCACCATCGCCAGTTCCGCTCTTGAGATATTCACAACTAGCATCAACATTCAAATCGCTATTGAGAAGTGCTGATGAAGCATATCGTGCTGCAGAGAGAAGTTGGTCATCGGCTGTCAAAGTACAGACTGTATCTTCTTCAAATAGAAGATCAAGGATTTCAGTCCATGATTGGATTGATTCCAAGTCTGTACCATTGGCCTCTTCATCGAGAGCGATTTGTACAATCCCCGGCGCTGTAGTCCATACTGAAACCGCATTTTGACGATTTGAAGATTCATTCCCCATGTGTTCAAGGTGGTCATTCATGGTTTGCAAATTTTCTATAGAGAGTATGTTTGAGCCATCTTTAGCAACTACATGAACGAATAGAGGTCTTGCCTCATTCGGAAAATATTCATGGATTTGATCGTGTGCATCTCGAGATTCTGAGTCTGGTGCGAAATCAGCAAGGTCGGTATTGAATGTTGGAGGAGATACAACTAGATGGACGCTTAATGACACTGTGAAAAGAGTAGTTAAAACGAGTATTACAGGTGCCAAGTTTCGGAATGTGGAAGCCAAACCGGCCATCCGTTCTTCCAATAACGAGGTATCCATTGCGTGTGCGACGCAAAGACACTAAAAAAGAGGCGGGGTCGTTTTTCGATAAGAAGTGGCTTTCTAGCATTTTTATCGCAATCACCGATGGTATTTCCAACACGATTTATAGGCGAATCAAGGGAGAAGGTTCAAAACAAAGTGGTAGGTCGCAAGAACGATTGCAATGCCTGTTAAAGTCCTACTCAATGAAAAGAATGAACTTCGCTTGCGTGTCATTGGTGAAAGCCATACCGCTTTGCAAATGCTTCGTGAACGCCTTAACTGCAGCAGTAAGGTCGAATATGCAAACTATTTCCCTGGCCATCCGGAATTAGATGACCCTGAATTTTACATTCGCACTTCTGGAAAAAACGCATCGGGCAAAGTCTTGAAGGAAATTGTATCTGGACTTGCAACTGAATTTTCTAGCATTAGCCTCTGAATGGGGTGTTGCAATGACTACATGGACAGATTCTCTTGCAGAATCTATCGGACTTGACGGCTATGCCACAGATACACAAGGCATTGGCGGCGTCTTGAAAGCAAGAGTTGCTGATTTTCGAGTTGAAGAAATCTCGACGCCTGTCCATCTTGATAACAAGGGCCGATTTACTGTCGCTCGAATTATGCTGACGAATTGGGAGACCAATCGATTCTGTAATACTCTCGCTAAGGCCCTTTCAATCCCACGCAATAGAATCTTTTTTGCAGGAACTAAAGATAAACGAGCGGTAACACAACAATTGTTCGTCATTGATGCACCACAAGCAAAAGTCGCTGCTGTTGATATCCCAGATGTAGATATTGAGGTACTTGGTAGAACACATCAAAAAATTGGATTCGGAAACCATAGAGGAAATCGCTTTACAATAGTCATACGAGGTTGTGCTCACGAAGATGGGACTCCAATGACTGTCGATGAAGCCTTGCAAGAGGTAGAATTGATTCAACAGGAAATGGCATCAAAACTTGGCGAAGACACGTTTCCAAATTGGATTGGCCCACAAAGGTTCGGTGCTGGACGGCCAGTGACAGCCGAAGTGGGTAAACATGTCATAAGTGAAGATTGGAAAAAAGCAGTCCTCACTTACATCTCGATGGCAGGGAACTCAGAAAATGAAAATGTGGCAGCTTTTCGAAAGCATGTTCGAGAGAATGGCCCGACCAAAGAAGGACTTGAACTCGCTCCGAAATGGCTCGGCTTTGAAAGAAAAATGGTTGAACATCTTCTTCATCGGCCTGACGATTATATCGGGGCGTTTCGTAAACTTCCAGGGAATTTGCAATTGATGACGATTCATGCTTTGCAATCTGTTGTATTCAACAAATCGCTTCACTCACGACTTTCTGCTAACCATCCGATCAGTTCACCAGTAGCAGGAGACTTTGTCGGACGCATAGATGAGAAAGGACAATTGGATGCACCGAGTTGTGTCCTTGTTGAAGAAAGAACTCTTCCACGAATTATTCGGAATTGTCAACTTGGGCGCCTAGCACCAACTGGACCACTCCCCGGTAGTGAGATTCAGACCTGTGATGGATTGACTGGAGATATTGAAAAAGAAATCATCCAAGATATGGGTTTGACTGATGTGACTTGGAAGATCGAAGCAATTCCAAGGCTATCTACACGAGGCACCCGGAGGTCTCTAGTTACCAGTTTCAAAGAAATGAGCGTTGATAGCGTCCCGATTGCCAATGACGATTCAATGGGAGAACGGTGGAAGGCCGGACCTGCCGGCAACAGCCGCTGGCATCCTGAAGGCGCTTGTATACGATTTAGGTTCATTCTTTCATCTGGAAGCTACGCTACCACTTTGCTAAGAGAATTCATGCGTTGCCCACTGCACCAATTGTGAGTGGAATCAAAGAAGACCCATGGAAAGGACTTCAATTTCACCGACGCCAGTGATTTGAGATATCTTTGCTTCCAAAGCATCTGCCAAACCTTCGCCATCGTTCATTACCACGTGGATTTGAACAAACTTGAGTCCGAAAGCCAAAGGCTTGACTTCGACTGATTGAACGTTGTAAACATCATCACTGAGTGATTGAACTGATGCTGCTATTGCATCTGCATCAACATTCTCGGATTCTGCATCAGGATTGATTTTGTATGTCATTGCTACCATGCCCATAGAATCACCTCAGGGCCCCTGGTATTGACAACTTGGACAGGTGTAGAGAACACCTTGATTTCGGCATCGAGGACTGCGGCCGATGGCAGCGCCGCATCCAGGGCAAGGAAATGAAGTGGAACCGGTTTCTTCAAGTGGGACACCGGATGATGTGCAATTGGCTGCTCTTTCAGTCATAATAGGTCCTCAGGAACAAATGGCCCACGCCCTCCCCTTCTTTATGGTTGCGTGCTGAATCACCTCGGATTCTCTGCGAAAAAGCATAACACGGGTCCGCCAAGTGCTCGATAGTTATCGCATTCTAGCGGCCAAGAACACTTAAACGACCGTTCTTCCCTGTGCTGACAACAAGTTCTCCTTTTCTTTCACGGCACCATCCCGATTCAAGCATCACAATGTCGCCAACCTGAACTCTTTGTATCTGTTCACCCCACAATACAAGACCGACCAAACCCGTTTCATCTCGACCACATGCTGCAGCAACAGGCCCAACATAGTTTTCAGAATAGACCATTCTTCGAGGATAGATTCGGAGCACAACCAATTCAAGTCGCCTTACCGGACGATTCACTTGAAGGTCGATGATTTTTTGTCGTTGTTCAGATGTTTTGATTTGTGGTTTATGCGCGGTTTGGTTTTTTTCCATGAGGTGGAATTTTCCTCAATGCACATCAAACTATTCGGTTTTCTTTTTCCGAACTGAAAAGGACGAAGTGATGATATCAGGGGCCTCAGCAATATCATCACCACTGAGTTTGATGTTCAAAGCCGCCTCATACTCTTCGAGCACACATGCTTTTTTGAACTTCCAAGGCATAAAATTTCTACAAATCAAATAGACTTCAGAAGATGAATTTCTTGATGCGTGGGGTGAAAAACGGCGAACATCTGAAAAATATGGCTTAATGACCTGAATTAATTCCTCTACACCTACTCCTTGGAATAATTTCGTCACAAATGAACCACCTTTACATAGCAAAGGCAGAGAGAAATCGAAAACCAAGGAAACCAATGTCATTGCAACAGCTTGATCCATGTCCCATTTACCAGTAATATTTGGTGAAATGTCAGAGATTATCGAGTTAAGTGGGCGTTCTTTGAGTTCATCGAGAACACGTTGCTGGGTATGTGGGTCAGTAATATCTCCAACTAGAAGTATCGAACCTTCTACTGGCTGGCAGGCTTCTAAATCGACACCAACAACCCATCCTGTTTCTCCAACCAATTCTGTTGCTACTTGAGCCCAACCACCAGGGTGGCATCCGACATCGAGGATGATATCACCCTCGCGAAGGAGATTGAAACGTTCTTGAATCTGCTTCAATTTGAATGCAGAACGGGCTCTATATCCGCTGGCCTTGGCCTGTCGTCGCCAAGAATCACGCTTGTGATTTTCAATCCAGTGGTCAGCCATACTCATTCCTCCCTATTCCCCTTCGCCACGCTCCTATTGAAGAAACCTCGCTTTTTTTCAGGGCTGGAACAAAGAGATGAAGGGGGGTGGTATCCTCGCCATGGTATGGTGAGAGGTGGACAAAAGGTGAAACTCTCCACATTTGCTCTCGTAGGCACATTATTCCTACTTCTTATGGCCTCAGGGAGTACTTTGGTCCAAGCACAGGTTGTCGACCCTTCCAATACACTCCTTAGCCCAGTAGCAACTGAACCGATGGGTAGAACGCTTCTAGTTGAGGAAGTTACGGCCACATGGTGTCCAAGTTGTGCTGAAATCGACCCTTATCTTGAGAGTGTATCAGATTCACACGGCTCTCGCATTGCAATGGTCGCCTATCATCCCTCTGATGGAGAAGATGCCTTTCAGCCACCTGCTGCACAACACCGTATTCAACGCCTTTCATTGAAACATGGCGATGCAATTCCCTCTCCGACATTTTTTGTTGAAGGAAATGACCCAAGGTCTGGCATCGATGCTTGGAGTGATGTTCAGCGAGATATTCTCGACCTTGAGCTAACCCGTCAACATGTATCGATTCTTCAGTTCGAAGTTCTGCGACATGCCGAGGGCATTACAGCCCGAGTCATTTCGATGGAGACTACTGGTCTGAACCTCAATGAGTCACAACTGACTTTTTTGGTGTTGGAACATGATAAATCAGTCCCTGAAAACACCATCAACCCCGGCGGTTCAAGTAGAGATAGAGTACTCATTGCCACAGCAGAATGTCAATTCAATACATCAACCATAGAAACACAAATCGGAATTCTTACCTCAAATGTCAGTGCTGGGTGCGATGCTGATTTTGAAATCACATTTGCTGACAAAAAGGAATTTAGTGTTATTCTAATACATGAAAGCACAGAGCATGCCATCGAAAACCTCGATGCTTCTCTTGGAACCTACGGTGCGGTTGAATTTGCATATCGAACACGTGAGGTGCCTCAATCATGGTCATTCACCACAATTGCACTCATGGTTTCGGCTGGGGCTGGAATTGTTGCGGTTTTACCGCGTAAAGTCCGAGAATGATATTATTGCGCGTCAAAGTGCAGTGAATCGGAATTATTTTTCTGTTATCCGGAAGATTCTTGATGCAATACTACATAGGATTGATAACCTATCCCGTCAATGTAAGTATAATGGCAGAAACATGGGAAGACGTGACCTGGGATGAAAGTCAACCACTCAGAGAGTGGGTTGTAGAATACACAGTATCGGTAAGTGGAGAGATTAATCATCATCTCAGCATATTGTATGGTGAAGATCTAGTGGATGTTCAAAGAAGCCTGCTTCATGAACTTCGTAAGACATATATTGAAAATGAGCGTATTGATGTTACAGTTCACCGAATGCAAGAAATCAAAGACACCTTAGAAGCGGAATTCTTCGAAGGCTGTTTCACACCTTAGTTGTCTTTGGCCCGGAAATGAATTTCTATCACTTCGCCATTTTGTAATAGATAATCATCAAATGAGGTAACTCGGTTTTCTTCTGTCGCACTTTCACTTGTTGAATGGACATGCATGACTATTTCGTGTGTGGCGTTGATTCGATAATCAAAAATCCCGGTTTCATCAAAATGATGACCCCAGATATCAAAAAAGACACCCAGAGCTATGTCTCCCGGTTCATTGAGTTCGACATGTAACCTTCCTGAATCATCGTGGGTATGAACCGTATGCATGTTGTTCTCATTTCCATTACAAATATCTGTCTGGATTCCCACAGCAGATTCAACAGTGTATGCTTCGTCATCAATGTAAATTTGCAAGGTAACGTGGTCGTGACGAGCTAAACCGTTATGGTCGAGGCATTCTAATGCTAACTGGTCTGGAGTATCTGCAGTTGAAGAGATTACTACTTCCCAAGAAAGTCGTGAAGAGATTAAGTTAGAGATTACTTCGTCCGAAGCGTTAGATGACAAGATATCCTCCATTTTACCATCAAATTCTGCCCAACCGTCTGTCGGGGTGCCAGTTGATTGTTTCTCGATGATGTAGCCTTCTTCATCAATGATTAGGACGACTGGGATTTGACCGGTGCCCCCTGTTGTAAACAAGCGAACGGGGTCGGTGGTTGAACCATCTTCAAGGATGGCGGCTGAAGTGGAACCAATTCCAGTGGCATAATGCGGCACATGGTAGGAACCGGCAGATTGATTGAGGTAAGGAATATCTTCTCCATACCAAGCACCATAAGCAATAATCGTGAGGGTTTTATTCGACGCATTTGCCATATCATGCCAACTCTGCATATTGTCCTCAATGTGCTCCTGGACCGCATGGCAATTACTGCAATCATGAGCCATTAAATCGAGAATAATAATGTCACCACGATGGTCGTCAAGGGATATCCAGCCTGTTGAATTAGCCAATGGCTGCTCGATTTCGCTACGGTTTAGTGATTCGAAAATGATGTTTGGAATTGGTGCAGGTTCTCCATCTGATGCAAAAATATCATCCATACTATCAAACATAGATAGTGCTGCAAATGAAATGGTTACAAACATCAGTGCAGCAATTCCAAACGCCTTCCAAGTTTCAGCCTGTTTAAACACGCCAAAATCCGCTTGTTGAAGGAGTCCCATACCCTTACCAATCCTATACATCACTTGAACATAATGGGTGACATGGACAAGATTCGAAAATCGTGGTCAGTGAAAGAACTAGGACAAAGTGGTGGGCTCGGAGAGAATCGAACTCTCGATCTTCGCCATGTGAAGGCGACATCATAACCCCTAGACCACGAGCCCTAAGGTAAACCGTCGTGAAGCCTCGCCAATATAAGACTCCCCGTTGGATTGAAATTAACGATGAGCGTTGAGGTGAATCATGCCGACTTCAAGCCGGTCATGCGTAGGATGTACTTCGATTAGATGAACTGGTACATTGACGACCTCCGCTAATTCTTCCGCCAAGGAAAGTGGTAATTCGATGCGTTGGTGTACGGCATTGTATCTTATCCAGCCCTCAGCAACACCTAATTCCGCTAATAATTCAGCAACATCATCAGGTGCGTCCTCAAGTGATGTAGGGATCGAACCAAACAGAATCGTGTCATCGTCACTGAGCACTTCATATGGGCGTAAATTGGCTTGTCCCCTTCTCCTAAATCGAGCACGTAATTGTCCGGCATCCTTGAATCGTGCTGAACAGAATTTGAGGTGGAAATTCATATCTTTGGCTGCCTTTTTTAGCCGTAGGGCTAATTCTGCAGAACCCTCTGCTGCTGCGGTAATTCCCCCACTTAGATTGAAACCTCTCACATCCATATTTTCTTGATTTCCAACAGTTATTTCCAATTCATTGAGATTCAAGAATTTAACAGGAGATTCATGTAAAGATTCCAGTAGGGCAAACAATTGTTGCTCTTTATCCGGCTCACAAGGCAATTCAATTCCCACATGGATGCCGGCATCGGTACAGGCCTGAATCGCAGGAAGGTATTTCTCAAGTGTGCCATCAAGTAGATGAAATCTAATTTCATCCAATCCTGCTGCACCAAAATCTGCTGCTCGACCAACTTGGAAAGGAATTGAAGTGTAGAGATGAATGTGATGCTCCTTACCAAATGCCGCTTTAAGTTGCTTAACTGCCTCTAAGGATTTCTCCATATCCAGCATCGGGTCACCGCCAGTAATTCCAGTACCTGTAGCACGCATAGCACGTCCCTCTTCGATGACATCATCCCAAGAAGAACATCGACGTTCATTTGCAAACATATCTGGAGATTCTCGACGATTATCAGAAAGAGGGCAATAATCACAACCCCAGTGACATTTTCCTGTGACAAATAGCACAAGTTTACTTCCATGTTGGCATTGAACACATCCTTCAGCCTCGCCCTCCTCAGCAGGAAGAATTTCGGTCGCCATTGGCAAAGACACAGACATTGAACTCAAACACTCCTGTGACCTTTGGGGTTTCAACTTCTCGCTTAACAATGGCCCTCATTGTACGGAATGGGCCTTGTCAAGCAGCCAGCGATGAAAGCGATAATCACCTGTAAGTTCTGGATGAAAAGTGAGTGCTAAACGTTGCCCATCAAGAACACCAACGACTTCATCCCCAAAGGAAGCAACGGGTTCACACTCTATATTTGATTGGTCAAATCGTGGAGCACGAATGAAGACGCCGTGGAATTTTGCCATGTTTCTCGAGACTGTGTGTGTTCCAACGGGTAGTGGCTGATGATTGAACTGATCACGCTTGGCAGTCTCAAGGGGAACCAGTTCTCCTGAAGGGATTTCAAGTGAGATGTCCAATTCTGCTTCAAATGAGTCGCGTTGTCGGCCCCAAGCATTTCTAGAGATTTGAGCACGGAGAAAGGATGCTTGGCCCTCTCCAGGATTTGCCAGAAGAATTGCCCCTGCACAGGTTCCAAGTACGGGGCGTTGTGGATGTTGTTCCATCCAAGAAAATAGTGCACTCAAGAGTGATTCGCTTTGACTGGCTTTTCGCATTGCCGTTGATTCACCGCCTGGAAGAATGAGGCAGTCAAGTGATTCATCAACCTCTAAACCACTGCGCAATTCAACAATTTCGATATCGATTTCAAGTTGTTGTGAAGCAGCACGCAACGCTTCAGCATGCTCATGGCGAGCACCTTGAAGCATTGCTAGTCCAACACGCACCATGGCTAAGGGTAGAAGCGCTTCCCTAAGAGTTCGATGTCAAAGCCATTTGGAACAAACATGAACGAGGTATTTCCTCCATGGAATTGAAGAACCTCCATGTATTGCCACAACCAATGGACCTCAGTCAAGACTGTTTCCTCGTCCCCGGCCCTGTTCGAATGGGGCAACCTTGCCTCGATGCACTCGGAACTCCTGTGATGACTGCGCGTGGTAGCGAATATCGTGATGTCATGGCACATCTCAATTCTGGTTTGCGCAATGCCTTCAATTTGGCTCCATCAGAGCCTGTTCGTGGCGTTCAATCTTGGTCTGGAGATGATGATTACAAGGTCATCGTTGTGTCCGGAAGTGGCACTGCTGCCATGGAGATGGTTATCGCAAATCGATTCCGCTCTAATGACCTCGTACTTGTTCCAACCAATGGCAAATTTGGTGAAAGAGTTGCAGAAATTTGTCAACGGTTCTGCAATGTTAAACACCTCAAATATGAGTGGGGGCGTGCCTTTGACTTGTATGAACTTGAGCAACAACTTGAGCGAGGATGCTATGAATCTCTCCTTATCTGTCACAATGAAACAAGTACTGGTATTACTCAAGACGCTGCTGCGATTGCAGAAATGTGTGTGCGACACAACACTTCATTTATCCTTGATGGAATTACATCTGTTGGAGGAATGCCTGTCCACCCTACCGAGTGGAATGCTGAGGCTGTTGTCATAGGTGCCCAAAAATGTACAGCGGGGCCATCAGGTATTGGAGCTATTGCGATAAATTCGAATTTTATTGAACGCGTTCATGCAATTCGTGAGCAGGAGGACTCGAATCCGAATTATTACTTGGACCTAGTTGCTGCTCTCAAAAAAGGAGGCGATGACCAAACTCCTTGGACACCTGCCATCAATTTGGCCATGGGATGGGGAGCAGCGCTTGAAGTTCTAAAGGATGAATCAAATACTGGCCGTTGGGAACGTTGTGAGAAGATGGCAAATGGCGTCCGAAATCTCTTTTTGGATCTCGGCTTTGAATTGCTTGCCGATTCAGAGCAACGAAGTAATACAGTCACTGCAATACTATACCCCGAAGGTATTGACGATTCTTGGAGAACTCGTTTAAAGGAAGATTACAACACCCAAGTTATTGGTGCACAAGACCATCTCAAGGGCAAAATGTTTCGTGTCGGTTCAATGGGGGAAACACCAGTGAGTGAAATGGTTGAGGGATGCAAGCGTATGATTGATTGCTTCAATTCATTTGACATGAACCTCCCGGATATCGATATTGAATCTTATTTCGCCTGAGGCATTGCTATGACTAGATACATCGTGCTAGGGCGTTTTCAACCCTTTCACATGGGACATCAATATTTGGTACAATCTGCATTCAGCAATATTGGGGAAGGTGACCAACTGATAATTGCTATTGGTTCAAAGCAGGCCGGCTGGGAACCAAATAATCCTTGGACTGCTGAAGAACGTGAGGCTATGATTCTCGCATGGGCACAACAATCTGACATCATCGTAGAAATCGTCGCCATTGAAGATATCAATGACCCTCCAAATTGGGTTGCACATGCCAAAAGTTTCCATGGAGAAGGTGTTCTTGTCACTACCGATGAGCCGACTGCACAGTTGTATCGAAATGCTGGGTTTGAGGTACTTGAACCTCAAATGAAAAATCGTGAATTGTTTGAAGGATGGCGGGTACGACAAACAGCAAAAATGCTCTCTACAGTATACGATGATGAGGCTGTGCGTGAAGTGCTCAAAACAAGTATACCTAAACCAGTCATTGAATGGCTAATAGACAATGATGCTTTGTTTCGGCTTTCAACTTTTGAAACTGGAGTTCATGCGGGATGATTACTTTTTGAAGAATTTCTTTTTCACTTCTTTCTTCATTTGCTCCTTTGCCATCGCTTGTATTTTTTCTTCGGCTTTGGCTTTGATACCGCTCGCAACACCAGAGAGTTTCTCCTTAGCAGCCTCCTTTACCGGCTTTGTTAATTCATCAACAACTTGACGTTTTGCAGAACCTGCAGCCGACTTTGCGGCTTTCTTAGCAGCGTCACCTGCAGCACCTGCGGCTTTACCTGCGAATTTTTTGACCATGTGATGATGATAACTGTCCCACACATGAAACTTTGGTTCATTCATCTGATGCTACAACAACACGTGCTGCCAAAAGAATACGTTGCTTGTACATATATCCGGATTCAAGAACATCAACAACACTTCCTGCTGGGAATGCTTCTGAGGCGGGAATGGTAGTTATCGCTTCCATTTTTGCCGGGTCAAAAGGCTGATTTTTTGCTTCAATTGCAGTAACGCCATCTGCTGAAAGTTCGTGCCACATCTTGTTTCGCAAGAGGCGTAGGCCTTGGGCAACTGCGGATGAATCATCTTGGTCAAGATTTCCTAATGCACGGTCAACATCTCCAAGAACAGTAAGCATCCGCCGAGCAAGGCCCATTCCACTGTATTGTATGAGGTCGGCTTTTTCAGACATCAAGCGTTTTCGAACATTTTGAATTTCAGCATCTTTGTAGGCGATTTCTTTCTCTGCTTTTTCAGCACGAGCAAGCGCCTCTTCCAATGGGTCTTGCTCTTCGATTTCTATCGAATCAGCCAAGTCAATGGTATCCATTCCATCTTCGACAATTGGGATGGAGTCATCCATTTCAGTGAGGTTTTCTTCAGGTTCTTCCGAAGGTACTTCGTCACTCATCATGTTAGCCGTTACGGAAGTGGTCTTTGAACCCCTCGTTTAATCCAGAAGGTATTGACGAAGATTCCAGATGCCATGACCCCACTGTTCAGGCTTCAAGTGCTCTCTTCCCAAAATTCCAACAAGATGTGGGTCTGATTGGCATAGGGTGATTGTGTAAACCAATGCACGTGTTGCTCGGTCATGCGCCTCAAAAGTCGGAACTATTTTTGGGTCCTCGTTTTCATCAAGGGTTTCACCAAGTTGTTTCCGCCGTTCCATCCAGTCCATGCAAACTGATTCGGCGAATTCTTCTTCTGGCAGACCATTAAGACACTGGATGAGTTCTTCCCATGTAGATTCAGCATACAAGTCAGTACTGTCTGCAATTGTTCTCTTCAAGGCAACGTCAAGATAGAGAAATGCTCGGCCTTCCCAAACTTCCCAAGCCCCTGGGCTTGACCATTCCATGAGATGGAGAAGACCTTGTGCTCCATCAGGTAGCAAACGTAGAATTTCCATGACGTTTCCAGTGTGGTTATGCTCAATGGAATCCATCCAATCGAGAATTTCAGACTCACTGTCGATATCGTATGCCCGCTTCAATCGTTGATCGTATGAAGGTCGAAGGTCACGGAATGTTGCTTTTTCCATTCCCGCATAAAGCTCGTCCCAAGATTGATTGAGAAGCATTTTCAGACACGGTTCATCAACAAGCAACAGAACCATTTCGATGCCCATACCCGAATCCAATAGGCCGAGTGGTTTGATGTCATCGGCTATAAAATGAAGATTTGAAAACTGTCTATCAACTGATTCAAGAGAAGAGTATTCAAGAAGACCGGTTGACCCGAGGCACATGAGGCTTCGTTATGGCGACTATTAAGGAGCAGATCGAATTGATCCGTGCCGAGATTGACAAGACTCAAAAAAACAAAGCTACTAATGCCCATATTGGAAAGCTTAAAGCCAAAATAGCACAGTTGAAAATCAAGGAAGAAAAGGCTCATGCTCATTCCAAAGCCAGTGGTGGCGGAAAAGGGTTTGAAGTCAAAAAGTCTGGTGATGCAACAGTAGCATTGGTTGGATTCCCCTCCGTAGGAAAATCAACATTAATTTCAAAAGTAACTGATGCACACTCTGAGGTTGCTGGTTATGCCTTTACCACCTTAACATGTATTCCCGGTGTAATGGAACATCGCGGGGCTAAAATTCAGATTTTGGATTTACCTGGTCTTATCAAGGGAGCCGCTGAAGGAAAGGGACGAGGCCGGGAAATTCTCAACGTCATTCGTAGTGCAGATATGGTCCTCTATATTGTCGACCCATTCCAAGATGCCCACTTCAATGTCCTCCATCGCGAATTGCATAATGCCGGCCTTCGACTCAATGAAACAAAACCTCCCGTGTTCATTAAACGAACTGAGCGCGGTGGAATCGATGTTCGTACAACTGTTGAACAGACACATCTCTCGAATGTGGAGATGAGTGAAATAATTCGCTCCTTCGGCTATACTTCGGCCATTGTAACACTTAGGAATGATACTACTGCTGAACAGATTGTCGATTGTTTGGCCGAAAATCGAATCTATGAAAAAGCAGTCATTGCTATCAATAAAATCGATATTGCTACCGAAGAGGATTTGGTTCGTTCGCGCAAATCCCTTCCACAAAATTGGCCGGTTATGCGAATTTCTGCTTTCAAAGACATTGGATTAGATGAATTGAAAGATTTCATCTACGATAACCTTGGATTCATGAGGGTCTTTCTCAAACCTCAAGGTCAAGAGGCCGACCTTGAGGAGCCACTCATTGTCAAAGATGACTCAACTGTTAAACACATCTGCAATAAATTGCACAGAGACTTTGTCCGCAAATTCCGCTATGCTCGCGTCAAAGGACCGAGTGCTAAATTTGATTGGCAACGGGTTGGATTAGACCATCTACTCAAAGATGGCGACTTGTTAACCATCGTCGTTCGACGTTGATTAATCCCAAATCCCCATATCCATTCTCGCATCTTCGGTTGCATGTATTTTGGGGTCCCAACGTGGAGTCCAAACCAGATTAATATGGACACTTTCAAGCCCTTCAGTTAGCAATGCAGCCCGATGTGCTGCGGCCATTATTTCAGGTGCGGCAGGGCAACCTGGAGAGGTGAGTGTCAAATCAATTTCAGCATGTATGATTTCATCCTTCTTCTCAAAACGAACATCATAAACTAGACCCAATTCTACAATCGAGAGTTCCAATTCAGGGTCTTCTACTCCATCTAATTGATTCATCACATCTTGCTTTTCAACCATACAATCACCTTACACAAATTCTCGAATCTCTTTCATCACTTTGTCGAACATGTTTCGGAAGCCATTGGAACGACTTGGTGAAAGTGAATTTAGAATACCCATTTCTTCAGCAAAATCTGCGGATAGAAGCAAGGCTTGAGCTGGAGCACTACCGTTGATAGCAATTGTGAGAATACCCATTAAACCCTGTACTAGTTTCGCATCTGCTCCAGAAAATAGGAGTACCTTGCCATCATCTATTTCGACATGCACATGCGCTTCAGATTGACAACCTTGTACTTTTGAGTCATTATTCCATTGTTCAGGGGGATAAGGGACTACTTCGTCTGCCATGTCAAACACCATTTCAAGGCGCTCCATTTTATCGTCGACTTCCTGAAACTCTTCGATTAATTCGGCTAAATCTTTGGGGTAAGTCATCCGAACCTCTCCGTTATTTCTTTCAATTGCTCGATAAAGAGTTGAGCCTCTTCAATCGTATTATACAGATAAAATGAGGCCCTAACTGTACTTGCTATTCCTAGCCGGTTCAGCAAAGGTTGAGCGCAATGGTGGCCTGTGCGAACTGCAAAACCTCGTGAATCAAACAAGTGTGCTAAATCCTCGCTGTGAATTGTCGGGTGGAGAAAGGAGACAACTGCACTGTCTAATTCCTCATGTCGCCCATAAACTGACATACCCATTGTGCGTAATTGTTCAGCCACCCAACGAGCAATCTTGATCAAACGTTGGTGCTCCTTCTTCAAGTCGAGTTTTGACATCCAATCGAGTGCTGCAGACCAGCCAACGGCCTCAGCGATTCTTGGAGTGCCTGCTTCGAATTTGTGTTCATCAGTTTGATAGGTTGAACCATCGACAGTAACCGTTTCAATCATATCACCTCCACCCATGAAGGGTTGCATTGTTTCAAAAACCTCAGAATCGATTAGAAGCGCACCGATTCCAGTGGGGCCACACATTTTGTGAGCAGAGAATGCCATAAAATCTGCACCACATTCTTGGAAATCAATGCGTTCATGTGGGACTCCTTGAGCGGCATCCACCAAAACCAATGTGTCGTTGGCATGGGCCATTTGAATTATATCTTCCAATGGATTTCGAACGCCTAATACATTGGACGTATGGACTACGCACACAAGTTTGGCACCTTCCAATGATGCAGCATATATGTCCATGTCAAGGGTAAAATCTTCAAGTACAGGGATATATCTTAACTCGATTTTTCGCTCTTCAGCAAGCATTTGCCAAGGGACAATATCGGAATGATGTTCCATTTCAGTCAGGACAATGACATCTCCTGCGGAAAGATTTGCTCGCCCCCACGAGTGGGCTACCAAATTAATGGCTTCAGTGGTACCGCTGGTCATAACTACTCTTTCGGCGTTGAACCAATTTTTCAATTGCTGGCGGCATGTTTCATATCCCTCGGTTGCTTCTCCTGCAAGTGTATGTACTGCGCGGTGGACATTTGCGTTTGAAGAGGTATAGTATTCATTCATCGCATCCAAAACAATTTGTGGTTTCTGAGTTGTTGCTGCATTGTCAAGGTAAATCAATGGAAATCCATTGACCTCGCGCTTAAGAATTGGAAAATCATCTCGGATAGCCATAAGATCACCTTCTCAATTCACATTCAAGGTGAACTGTCAGTCGTGTTCGCATTTCTTCTATGAGGCATTTATTGGTAAGATTTGAAAATGCATTAAGAAGGAAACCATGGACAATCATGGATTGCGCTTCTTGAGGATTCAAGCCTCTAGACATTAGATAATGCATTTGGTTACGGTCGATAGGAGCACTTGCTGCACCATGAGCTGCAGAAACATCATCTGCAAGAACTTCCAGTTCTGGAATCGCCTCTGCCCTTGCTTTTTCTGAAAGAAGAAGATTGCGAAACACTTGCGATGCATCGGATTTATCAGCACCTTCTGTGATTGTAAGAAGTCCGGTGCCAATAAAATGGCTACTACCGCCACATGCTGAATTCATTACCAAATTTGAATATGTATGGCCGTGGAGATGTTGAATCTCCACGTGTTCATCATCATGTCGAGCGCCAATGGCATTGACCGTAATTGATTGGCGAATCGATGCACCAGTTCCATTCAAGGTAGTTCGCATATCTGATTTACATCGAAAACCTCCGACTGATAGAGTAGCATGTTCAAGTTCAGCATCTCGCTCTACAGTCCAATCTTCACATCGAAGAAATTTGCTATTCGAATCGAGTTCATTGATAAATCCAAAAGATAGGTGAGCATTTGGATGAATTTTTCCCGTGATATGAAGTCCAACCCATTCAGGTTCACCCGAAATATGAATGAATACCACGGCTGAATCTTTGACTTCAAGTTCTAAATGCCCCACAGCAATGTGTCCTGATGCACGGGCATTGATGTGAATAGGGTCTGATTGTCCAGAGATTACCATGCGATGGCATGAACTCCCAGTTGCATGCAAAAAGGACCGAGCAATGTCATCGAAGTTATCTGCGGCTTGAGGAATAGTTTCAAAGGATTCTCGCCCCTCAAGTGAAAAAATCACATCAGCAGCAATCGGGACTTCATCTATTGAACTAGGATGGATTCGAGGCCAAGGGGTATAGCGCCACAAATGTTCTGAACGAGGGGGGATTGCCATCTGCTGATAATTCATCCAATGGAACCCTCCATTTCCAATTCGATTAATTTGTTCAATTCAACTGCGTATTCCATAGGCAGTTCTCTTGTGAATGGTTCAAAGAATCCATTGACAATCAAGCCCATCGCCTCATCTTCTGTAAATCCACGGCTCATGAGATAGAATAGTTGGTCACTTGAAACCTTAGAAACACTCGCTTCGTGTTCCAAATCGGAGGTGGAATTTCCTATTTCCATTGTAGGATAGGTGTCTGAACGTGAGTGTTCATCTAAGATTAAAGCGTCACAAACCACCTTTGAGCGACAACCGGTCGATTTGGGAGTGACTTGTAATAATCCGCGGTACGAGGAACGACCACCGTTCTTTGAAATTGATTTGGAAAGTATATTCGAGGTTGTGTTAGATGCGAGGTGGTGCACTTTTGCACCGGTATCTTGATGTTGTCCATTTCCTGCATAAGCGACGGAGATTACTTCTGCATGGGCACCTTCTCCTTTGAGAAGAACTGATGGATACTTCATGGTCAATTTCGACCCTATGTTTCCATCGACCCATTCAATCGTTGCATTTTTGTGTGCAATAGCCCGCTTGGTCACAAGGTTGTATACATTACTCGACCAGTTTTGAACGGTAGAGTAGCGGATTTTGGCACCTTCCATCGCTATGAGTTCAACGACTGCGGAATGCAATGAATCGGTTGAATAATTCGGGGCAGTACAGCCCTCTACATAGTGAACAGTGCTTCCTTCATCAGCAATGATGAGCGTTCGCTCAAATTGCCCCATATTCTTCGCATTTATTCGAAAGTACGCTTGAACCGGCATCTCAACACTAACTCCTTTTGGAATGTAAAGGAAAGAACCACCTGACCAAACAGCAGTATTGAGGGCTGAGAATTTATTATCGCTGTGAGGAACAACCGTTCCAAAATACTTCTTGATAATATCAGGATATTGCTTGAGACCAGAATCCATGTCGAGGAATATGACTCCTTGTTCCTCCAAATCTTCACGGATGGAGTGGTAGACCGCTTCAGATTCATATTGTGCAGTAACGCCTCCAAGCCACTTTTGTTCAGCCTCTGGAATTCCAAGTCGATTAAACGTATTCTTGATGTCATCTGGGACATCGTCCCAAGACTTTTCTGTTTTGTCGGAGGACCGCAAGAAGTAGGTCACATTTTCAAAATCAATCATGTTGAGTAGTGAACAATTGCCCCACTCCGGCATCACGCGCTCTACAAAATGGCGGTAGGCTTTTACTCGGATATCAGTCATCCATTTTGGCTCATTTTTTAGTTCAGAGATGTCCCTTACGACCTGCTCAGAAAGACCCTTATCAAAACGAATCGTTGAATTTTCAGGGTCATGAAAACCATAGCGGTAATCGCCAATGAGTTCTTGAGCGTCATCAGTCATTTCAACACCTCAAACAGCCATATCAAGCCAATCATATCCTCTATCTTCTAGTTCAAGTGCAAGTTCTGG
The DNA here is from genome assembly GCA_018662825.1 of Methanobacteriota archaeon. Taxonomy (GTDB): domain Archaea; phylum Thermoplasmatota; class Poseidoniia; order Poseidoniales; family Poseidoniaceae; genus MGIIa-L1. Next base: position 39,257 of record JABJFI010000095.1, read on the forward strand.
TCCACCTGTTTGAACAATAACGCCATCCATCATTGCGTGAACAAAGTGTGGCTTTACTAAATCTAATAATCTCTGGTAATGAGTGATAATAAGGCAAGCAGAGTCAACTGCCACTTCGTTGATACCCTTAGCAACTATCCGCAATGCATCAATATCTAGGCCTGAATCAGTTTCATCTAGCAAAGCGAGATTTGGTTGTAACAAAAGCATTTGCAAAATCTCAAGTCGCTTCTTTTCCCCACCACTAAAACCATCATTGACATAGCGAGAAAGGAAACTTTTGTCCATGGCTAGTTGCTCCATAGCGGCGGTCAATTCCTTCCGAAATTCGCGACCCTTTGGTGGCTCATCCCGAACTGATGCCACTGATTTCTTGAGAAAGGTTCCAACCTGAACGCCAGGAATCGCAGCTGGGTATTGGAAAGAAAGGAACATTCCCGCTCGAGCACGCTCAAACACTGCAAGATTTTCCAAAGGTTGGCCTTGATAAAAAATTCTGCCTTCTGTTATCACATATGCCGGATGGCCCATGACTACGTTTGCCAAAGTGGACTTTCCTGCCCCATTACGCCCCATTATTGCATGAATCTCGCCGCGGTGAATGATGAGATTTACACCTTTGAGAATGGCTGTCCCTTCAACGCTAACATGGAGGTTTTCAATTCTCAAGATCTCCTCCGCCATAGCCCTCACCTAATTGCCCCTCGCGGGACTCCTTTATGAAGTGGTGTAATCGCGGTAAAGAGAGGTGATAGCGAGGATACCAAGTCATAACAGAATTGAAGAATAAGTATGATGAGGACATGGTATGACCGACGATGACCTTGTGGCAAAATATGCGGCGGAAGCACGGGCTTCAATTTCTGCTGAAGCCAGCAGTCGGATTGAGGAAATGACCGACCCTGTGGAAGAAGAACGTCTTCGCACATCATCATTGCTCCCGTTTATTGGAACAGGAGATTTTGTTCCTGCTTTACTCTCTCGATTGGGTGATGTCCGAGCAGCTCTTGATGGACATGGTGGAGGCATTGCAGTTTCTGAACTTGATTGGGGGGGAGGGGGGTCTGCGCAACTCGACCTTGTTTTGGATTTGACTGGCGCATGCCTTTCATGTGGTGCTGCACCTGGAACACTTGAAGGGGTAAAAACAGATTTAGAAACGGATAAAGAAATATGTCGTGTCCGATTTTCTTCTGCCTTACTCGACACATTTGATGAGTTGGGTAGAGAATTCATTTTGGCTCATGGTGCCGTTGAGTTTGTTTGAATTATTTCTCACTCTTGAATGGATGGGTTGAAAGACGCGAAGGAAGGGGTGTGGGGTATGGGAGCATGGACTGATGGCCGTCGAGATGACCCCGTACCTTGTCGTGAAGTCGACATAGGATTGTTTGAAATTACAATTCGAGATGGGAGAGGGCGATTAGGACGTTTGCATACAGAACATGGTATTCTTGAAACTCCTGCCCTATTACCAGTTATCAATCCAAACATTAGAACAATTGAACCACGTGAAATGTGGGACCGGTATGGAATTGGTGCATTGATAACAAATTCATACATCATTTGGAAGCATGAAGGTCTCAAAAATGTTGCAACCTCTGACGGAGTCCACAAACTCTTGGATTATCCAGGTGTCATCATGACTGATTCGGGGACATTTCAAGCCTATGTTTACGGCGATGTTGAAGTTGGTGTCGAAGAAATTGTTGAGTTTCAGCGTAGTATTGGTGTCGATATTGCAACAATGCTCGATGTATTTTCCCGCCCGGATATGACTGAAGAACAAGTTGCTAAATGTGTTCAAGAAACAATTGAACGCGCACCAGCAAGTGTCGTTGCCGCAGGAACAACAATGCTCAATGGACCAATTCAAGGTGGATTGTTCAAACATCTTCGCACTCAATCTGCTCAAGGCATGGGAGAATTTGATTTCGCCATCCATCCAATTGGCGGCATTGTCCCTGTCATGGAACGTCACCTCTACAAGGATTATGCAAAAATAATGTTGGCATCTATCCCTCATCTACCTCCAAATCGCCCAGTCCACATGTTCGGCTGTGGCCATCCAATGTTATTCCCGATGTCTATTGCTTTGGGAGCTGATTTGTTCGATTCAGCGGCTTACGCACTTTTTGCTCGTGATGGGCGTTTATTGACACCTTGGGGGACTCAAAAAATTGCGACTTTGGTTGAATGGCCTGAACGCATGCCTTGTGTCGCTCACCTTACACCAGTCGAAGTCCGAGAAATGGAAAAAGATGACAGAATTGCTCTTTTGGCTCGATATAATCTCGAGGTGACTTTAGCGGAACTTGATCGATGTAAACAAGCTATCCGCGATGGCACTCTTTGGCGATTGGCTGAACGTCGAAGTCACCAACATCCCGCACTCAGAGAAGCTTTTTTGTGGCTTTCTACAAGCCCCCATAACAAGAAACTCGATTTACAATTATTAGAGGAATTAGTCCTTGACGATAGAGATGCTGCCAAAGACAGGGAGGCAAATCCAGGGAAATGGGAAAATGCTTGGGATTGGATTGTTAATTCCCAAGAATCCCCTCGCAAAGGCGGAGAGCCTTGGGGTGGTGAAGATACCATTTCACGTCCACATATCCATGCAGCGCAACTTGCTTTGAAGCAACATTGGAGGCCACAAAATCGAGATGGAAAAGGTCGTGAGGAGGTCCTTATTGCTTATGGTACATCAGGCCCTTGGCGAGAACGATTGAGTGACTTAATGGCTCGACTAGAACATCATTGCCCGGGTTTGGAAGTCATGATTCAAACCCCAATTGGACTACTCCCTTACTCATTGGAAGACCTCAATCCATTCACACATATCGATGGACCTCAATGGCTTTGGCGCCGGCGTCCAAACCCCCTAAAGGTTCGAGAAGAGCTCAAACATTACGGCATGGGTGAGAGACGCGTAATTCTTGTGGATTTGCTTGGTGATGGAATCCAATCCCGTGCCCTTGATGCCCTATTTGAAGCCGGTGTTCTTGACAGTGTATCAGATTCCGATGTCCGCCTTCAATCATTGGATAAAGAACAACGTGATGAAGCAAAACTCCGCCTACAGAGAAGGCATGTTGCCGACAAAATGGTGCTCTTGCTCAATTTGAAACGAGAGGTCGTTAATACTATGTTGAAAGATTCAACCTTCGTGGTAAACCGCTTGGGACGAGTTAAGAATGCACTGCTCTCGAATGGCACCCATATTGTTAGCCCTAGATTGACCGACGGCGGATTATCCATTACAAATGGTGGCGCTCTAGAGATTCATGCACTACGAACGAATTCTCTACCACTCGGGTTTGAAGGAAATGAGAAACAAAGTTCTGTTTCACAGGGTCCAGCTTGGGTAGTCATCAACGATGATGCCGAACCTTTTGTCCGGCAAGGCCGCAATGTGTTTCATGGATTCATTCTTGGTTGCGATTCGTGGATTTCACCGGGGAAAACCTGCCTGTTAGTCAATAGAAAAGGCGAACTCATCGGCCATGGATTATCCCAATGTACAAGTTCTGACATGCAATATTTCCGAAAAGGAGTGGCTGTAAAAACTCGTGGCGGAATAGAATAATTGCCAGATTGAGTTAAAATAATCCGTGGTATACTTCAAAGAGCGCCTCGAATCTCTCAAAACTAGGGGGAGTATGGTGAAAGACGACTTCATCATCAAAACCACAAATTTGACCAAGTCTTATGGTCCCCATGTTGCTTTGAATAAACTCAATCTATCGGTCCCTCATGGCGCTACCGGCTTACTTGGACCAAACGGAGCAGGAAAGTCTACATTTTTGAAAACAATTCTTGGATTGATTCAAACCACTGAAGGCGAGGGTACTGTTCTCGGTCTTGATATTCGAACCCAAGGGGACCAGATTCGTTCACGTATTGGTTACATGCCTGAATATGATTCCTTAAACCCTGATATGGAAGCGATTCATCAAGTTCGTTACTCTGGAGAATTGCTCGGCATGAACCCCACAATTGCTCTCTCTCGTGCACACGAAGCTTTGCAGTATGTTGGTTTGGGAGAACAACGATATCGTACTATTGGAAGTTACTCAACTGGTATGAAACAAGCAACAAAACTCGCTTGTGCCCTTATTCACGACCCAGAATTAATCATCGCTGATGAGCCTTCAAATGGCCTTGATATCACTGCGCGTAACTACATGATCGAGACCCTAACTAACACAGTATTGACTGGAAACCGCTCTGTGCTTATGGCCTCACATTTGATGGATGATGTCGAACGTGTTTGTGATAATTTCATACTTCTTCACAAGGGCAAACTGGCAGCTCAGGGGCGTATTGAAGACCTCAAGGCCTTTGACCGCGAAATTGAGATTCATGTGTGGGGTGGTGCATCGCGCCTAGAAGAAGCGATGATTGCACAAGGTTTGGGTGTCCGACGAGAAGGAAGGGTCATGAGGATACTACATGAGCAAGAAGATACTACTTCGATTATCATGAGGTGCGCCGCTGATGTCGGTGCTCAAATTCGTCGCATGCATGAGTACGAGGCGTCCTTAGAGGATTTATTCCTTTCAATTATGGAAAACTTGGGATATGATGTCAAATCGAGTGAAGATTTACTGGCATCACCAGTTCAGGCTCGCAAGGTAGACGCACCGGAACACATGGGTGGTGGTTCAGCATGAATCCCTCTGAAGAAAATCAACCTATAACCGAGCCCGTTGCCACTCAATCGGTTGAATATGCCGCCGAAGCACCCGTCACAGGTAAAGGCAGATTAGAAGCGGCTTGGGGTTCAACTGAGGGTGATGAAGACCTCTCAGTTTCAACACCTACAACACCAAAAACAGATGGTCAGATATTCAAGCAACAATACAAAACTTGGAACGGAGAACTCAATCCTCGGTGGATGAGAAATTGGGCGATTTTACGCCATCACTTGCTCGGAGTGTTCAAAAAAGGCCATCGGCCTTGGGGTGTAGCAATTCGGTTGTATTTGTTAGTCGTATTTATCGCATCCATGTCCGATGTAGGTATGACTTTGGTTTCTGGGGTGATAGGCGATTCTGGACTTCACTCCGTCTGGGGCGTAAGTCGAGATAATCTCTATGGGCATGTACTTGGATTCTTTCCTCGAAACATGCTGTATTATCCTGTGGTTGCGGCCTTGTTGGTGGGTGGAGTCATTTCCGAAGACCGCCAACATGGGACCTCGGCACTATATTTCTCTCGGCCAATAACTCGGTTCGATTATGTGGCGATGAAATTCACCTCTGTTGCGATGATTCAAGGACTGCTCATTTTGGTCACTTTGGCACTCTACTATTTTGCTGAAATTTTAACGATGGGTCGCGGTTGGGCGTGGATTATTGACACATTCCCAATGTTCCTTGCTACTGTATTCAGTGCGATATTGTTGATTTTCACCTACACAAGTATTGGACTCGCCTTGTCAAGTGTATCCAAGGGGAAATTTTTCCCAGGTATTGCCTTACTTGCGATTATACTTGGTACGAAGGTATTGGCATTTATCGTCTCAAATCTCTTTGACCGAGAGATTCTCTATCTCATCTCGCCATATGATTGTTTAGCGCATGTCGGACAAGCGATTATTGGGACTCAACCAACCTATGACCAATACTCTTGGACATGGTCACTGGCCTCTCTGGCAGCCATGAATGGCTTAGCGTTGTATGTGTTGAGTACACGTGTTTCATCCATGGAGGTGACACGAGAATGATTCCCGACTTTGACCAACAGGGAAAGGCGCAAACAAAAGAATGGGCGCCCGAAGTATCCGCTCCAGCAATTCTTTTGGAAAATGTATCCAAAAGTTATGGGCGGATTTTCGCATTATCAAATATTACTTTGGCACTCAATGGCGGCGTCACTGGTGTACTCGGTATGAATGGAGCAGGAAAGTCAACCTTGTTCAATATCTTGATGGGGAAACTCAAAGTTAGTCAAGGTAGTGTCAAACTTTTTGGTACCAACCCTTGGAAAAATACTGCTCCATATGCTCGGGTGGGCTTCGTTCCAGAGCATGAAAAGTTGTATGATTGGATGACCGGGCATGGATTTGTTTCCACATTTGCTCGGCTCAATGGTTTGACTCGTGATGAAGCCAAAATTGAAGCGGACCGTGTCTTGAATTTTGTTGGACTCACTGATGTAGCACACAAAAAAATGGGACAATATTCCAAAGGAATGCGACAACGAGCAAAAATTGCTCATGCATTGGTCAATGATCCTGAATTGATAATTCTTGATGAACCGCTCCAAGGATGTGACCCTCTTGCTCGAACCACCATAATGAATGTGATACGAGAACTAGGGCGCATGGGGAGAACCGTACTTGTCAGCAGCCATATTTTGCAAGAAATTGAGCGCATTACTGAGCAAATCGTGATATTGCACCAAGGACGATTGCTCGCTTTAGGAAACCTGCATGCCATTCGAGAACGACTTGACCAAATCCCACACCGAATTTCAATTCAAGCTGAGAATCCGAAAGCGCTTGCGAAAAATGTTATTGATATTGATGAGGTCTTCGGAATTTCTTTCCCCGATGGGAAAAACCTCTCAATCCAAACGCACAACCTTGGCGCAATACACTCGCAACTTCCACGTATAATCGTCGAAAATGACCACAAAATTACTTCAATTGACAATCCCGATGACGATTTGGCATCAATATTGGGCTACCTCACATCCGGAGGTGGTGCATGATGGCAACAAAACCCGATACCATATATCGCGCCTTTGACCGCAAAGCGTCGGCAATTGTTGAGTTCACTCTCCGACAGTATCGTACTCGAACTTCAACCTGGGTGGTTCTCGGTGTTGGCTTTACTGCACTTGCCCTCATTTTCTTAATCTATATTGATGTGATGAGTTCGGAATTTGACTCATACGATAACGATGGCGATTCACTGGATTATGATAACGATGGGTATCCTAGCGGTCAGGAAATACGTTTGGGAACCGACCCATGGGATAGTGAATCTCACCCGGGATTATTCGACCCACCTGTAGAGCCAGACCCCGTTTCAATGTATATCAACGAAGATGGTTTTGATTGGGATATCACTTCGAAACTTGGTAAACAAACGGCAGGCTATGATGATGATGGCGATTGTTTGAATTCAGACAAAACCGCTTCGCAAAAAGACACAAATGACAATGGCGTACCTTGCGACATTGTTGTCGAATTCTACCGAACTTCAGATGGTCAGATTTATTCTGAAATCGACGCAGATTTTGGTGTAGATGAAGACCCGGATGAAGATGCTTATTCGCGTGAAGCAATACACTTGGCATTTGTTCTCTCTATCGGCAAATTGGGCTTTGTTCTGTTACTTGGAATTTTTTTGCCTTTATTCATGGCTACAGGGCTAATTCGTGATGAAATGACTTCGGGAACTATGCATTATATGCTTGCCAAACCTATTGCTCGTTCTGAAGTATTTCTCTATCGAACATTGGGTTATTTGGGAATCGTGTGGCCATATGTGATTGCCCTTGGCATTCTTGGTGCGCTGATTTCAGGATTTGTTGGTCCGAGTGAATCCTTTTTTAGATTTGCAGATTTAGGTGTTTGGTTGGCAATTATTTTTGCAACAATGATGGCAACTCTAGTTTATGGAATGTTGTTCAATGCACTTGGAGTATTTTGGAAATATGGAATCATCCTCGCAATCCCATTTGCAGCATGGGAATTGGGTATGGCTCTGCTCTCAATGGGAGTCCCCGACGCAACCATTCTGAGGTTCTCTGTCGTGGGTTGGGCCTTGATGATTGTCGACGCCGCAGCGATGATGGTTTGGCCAAACCTCGACTTATTCATTGTCATGGGCTGGTGGGGTGGTGGCGAAGGAGGGGTTTTCAAATCACTCGACGGTGCTGCGCCTCTGGATTTCTTCTCCTCCAAGCCCGGCATGGGGCTTTCAGCTTTCTCAGCAACGATTGTTGCAACATTAGTATTACTTTTCCAAGCAGCGATTCTTTGGTTCATCGGTGGAGCATTATTCAAGGGTAAGGAGATTCAGTAATGCAAGATATGACCAGTTTTTCTGGTGACCTTTCCAAACTTTGGTCATTACAAGATCGCACTCCACTTCATCATCTCACTTGGGATTGGTGGTGGTGGCTGGTCATGCTTGATGACCCAGATGGCCGACCTAGTGGCCGACAATTGATGGTTCTCTGGTCGACAAAAGACAATGATTTAGTCGAAGTAAATGGGGTGCCTTGGATGCCAGCAGGAAGGCCGGGCATTGATGATGGAAAGGGCATGGCGTTAGATGGGATGGTATGCGCATGGTGGTTCGATGGAAAACAGATGCATGAGCCAGTCATTCAGCAAATATGTCGGATTATTTCAATGCCGGATACTCATCCAAATTGGCCAGGAAATAATACCCAAACGGGGAAAGGAGGAGGAGCAGTTGTACCACTTTTGGATGAAGACCTTTCTATGGGTCTAAAGAGTGACCTGAGTTCGTTTTGGATACGATTATCCACCGATGAAGAAGCTACACATCCGAAAGTCCCCAAAATTTTTGACCTAAATCTAACACCTTGGAATTCGGCAATGTCAACTGCGCGTCAGGCAAGTGCCACTTACGCTGCAAACATGGGTTACGACATCCTCCGCCTACACGGGACACGCGTAAATGGAAAATTGGATGATGAGGAAGTAAAGGGGACTGCTTATTTTCAGAAGGTCTGTGTCCAAGCCCCTTCTGTACCATGGTATTGGGGTATGCTCCATCTCAATGATGGTTCATACATCGATTGGTTTTTGCCTCATGTTTCATTTACAGTCACCGCAAGGGATAACCGCCCATGGAAACGGCGTGATGCTGGACATTTGGCCCTTTCACAGGGCGGTTTATTTCATGACCCTGTCAACAACCGAACCGAACGTTTTTCGAAAGTTCTCGTTCAAAAATTGAGTTCGTCAATAACTGAAGGGGAGCACGGCAACTCTCCTGGAGCACCTTTGCCCGTCTTTGAAGTTAAAATGTGGAATGGGCGCACCACCATTGAGTTGCGTGTTCAAGCCATTGAACGAGCTCATTGGACTTTTGACCAGCCGACAAGAGGTGGGCTCAAATCTCATCTCACTTACAATGAATATCCACTTCGAATGGAATATCTTAGAATTCAAGATGAATTCGGAATACGCAACGAATCGGATTATGAGTGGGCGAGAGGAAATGCTGAACATTCATGGGGATTATTGCATTAACGGCGCCCAGTAGCAGTTTTTTTAATTCATCAATCCGATGGTGTATAGTGCAAGGTATTATGTGCGTGGAGTGCTAGACGATAGCGAGGAGAGATAGCAGTGAGCGAAGAATCCGATGCCGACAACGAACCAACTAATGATGTTCAAACAACTGATGAAGCGAAGAAAGATGCCGACAATGCTCGCTTGGCAAAGACATTCCGTTTAATCAGTGGTGAAGAGGTGCTACTCACCAAAAGGCCTAGCGGCTTTGCCTTTTTGGGCATGTATCTTCTCGGATTATTAGTTCTTGCAATTCACTTTATCTTTGATAATGCAAATTCACTCTCTTCAGAAGATTCAAGTGGTTTTATCAAGATTGCATTGGCGGTTATCGACATCACTGGTGGAGAAAAGTGGCCATTTGGCTTTGTCTTCGTAATGTTGTTTATTACTTGGATGAATCGTTTGGTTAACGTCTCGACATCCGGACGTTGGGTGACAATTGGACTTCTCATCATTACACTGACCCCACTTATCATCCAATTGGACGACATCCTGTATTGGGTAACTGACCTTTGGATGGATGAACCTGTTGGAGATTTCATTCCGATTGATAATTACAATTATCTGATATTTGGAGTGGGCTTTGTGAGCATCTACATGGCTTTGACCTTTTATTACCAGCGAAGTTTCCATTATGCCGTGACGACAGATGCAGTTATTTTTGAACACAGTTTCTTGCTTTCGCGTTCGCACCGTCGAATTCTTTTCGACCGTATTTCCGAAGTCATGGTCGAGCGCTCACCTGTTGGCACTATACTTGGATTTGCAACCGTAACAATTCTCACTGATTCAGGTGTTGGAATTGTCGAAGAAAACACCGGTCCTGGCATTGCAGGCGCCATTCCAGGAACTACTGAAAAAGCAGGCGATTCAACCACTGCAAAAGCCGGCAAGGGAATTCTTCGCTCAGTTGTTGGGTTACTCACCTACCAAAGAACAATCCGAACCGTTCGTGCAGACCCAAAGCACTGCATGTATAATATTCGTAATTGGGAAAGTGCAAAGGCGCTTCTCAATGAAAAGCATAAGGAACACAGTCAATCAAACCTCCTTAAAGACTTGAAAGACACCATCGTTGCATCAAATGATGAAAATTGATTCCTAACTGCACCAACGAGTATTTCAAAAACTGAATACAACCGCGTAGAGAAAGAGGCGATACTATGAGCGATGACAAAATACTCCAAGGACCAATTGAAAAGTTACGCAGCGGCGACCTTGATGGCGCAATTGAAGAACTCGATGGAATGATGGGGAATCACAAAACCAATGCAGAAGTCCATCACATGTATGCCGAATTTGCAAATATGAAAAATGCGGAAGCACAAGATGATGTCATTCCTGGCGGAAAAATCATGATGGCTTACAAAAAAGCTATGCAATTGGATGAAGAGAATATGGAATACATCGGTGATTTCGCAACCTTTGCACTTGAATGTCGCCGTATTCCTGTCGCGGTAAAGGAATTTCAGCGCTATGCACGACGTCTAGAACTCGAAGACATTCCTGTCGATGAAATATTGTTTACAGCAAGTCGAAACATTGTCGATGCAATTGAAGTCATGGACCCAAGCAAGCAAAATCCAATGGTTCAACCATGGTTAAAGCAAGCACTCATTTGGTCCGTTGGTGGATTGGGATACTCACCGAAAGACGCTGCTGAAATGCTCATGCGTGAAGATTGAGGTGAATGAATGGCGAACCAGAGCGTTCGTCTCGCCTTTCGCATAGGCTATCTCGGTGATCAATATCATGGTAGTCAAATTCAACCCGATGTCAAAACAGTTCAGGGCGAATTGATTCGTGTGTTCAAAAGCCTAAAGTGGTTGGATTCTTCAAATACTGAGCACAATTTGGTACTTTCCAGTAGAACCGATGCTGGGGTTCATGTGCGTCTAAATGGAGGCGTTGTCCGAATTGATAGGGAATTGTGGAATGCTTTAACACCTCGTAAAATGATTCGGGCATTGGATGACCGTTTACCGAAAGATATTGCATTTCTTGATGTGCGTGAAGTAGATGAACAATGGAATCCGCGCTTGGCTAATTTTCGTGTCTATCGTTATCGGCTTGAAGGGATTGAATTTTGGAAGTATCCAGGAAACCAATTTACGGATTGGCTCAAAATGTTTGAAGGCACATATAATGCTACAAATTTTGCTCGCCTTGAAGAAGGGAAGAATCCAATGCGAACAATTCTATCTTGTACACCTTGGGTTGTAGATGGACGAACTATTGGATTTGAAATCATAGGTGAGGCTTTTCTCTGGAACCAAGTTCGACGTACCGCTATGGCCTTGCATCGAATGTGCATTGGAGATTTAGAGCCAAGAGATGTGCTTGATGCAATTGAAAATCCAGATATTGAAGCCGATTTTGGCGTAGCCCCGCCCGACTGGCTTATTCTCTGGGGTGTTGATTGGGATGAGATGCAACTACCCGTTTCAAAGCAAGAAATAACTCCTCTTACAGCACCCCCTTTAGGGCCTACAGTCGAGCGAACGATGAGAAAAAGGTGGAGGGAAGGGGCCCGGCACGAGCTTAAAAATCTCCTATACCAAGAATGGGCAGACATTGGGGAATTGCCCATTGTCAAGCATTCGACATCATAATCATTTGACAAGAATCTGAATGACGTAATCGTCTTCGAGTGACAGTTTTTCACGTAAAAATGCGCAAGCAATAACTTCGACAACATCCGTATGGCGGGTAAGGTCGGGTATCAAAATAGCGCATTCAACAGTCATATCTCCGGATTCTAAAATTGCAGGAAAGGCAGTAGCACCACCGAAAGAAACACCATCACGCAAAAAACCACGAATACGATGAGCCTCATACATTGATACATCTAGTTGTGCTGCGGCAGAACGATCTTTGTCAGAAGCATCTAAAGTGTCAATACCGGATTTTTTACGTAGGGCAATATAATTCACCAAATCCTGACCTTGAATGGTAAGGTTCAGTGTCCCAGGCCAAGCAGTACCTCCAAGCATATGCTTGAATTGTTCTTGATAATGCGACTGTGCCATGAAGATATGCGCACGACCAAGTCCGCTACTTACAGTTCCAGTCAGACGCATGACACGCCCAATACCACCCCCTTTTTGAGTGCATGGTTGTGCTCATATGATTTCATCACTCATAGCCCGAAAGAACTTGAACGGTGAACCAATGGGTTCTGCTAGGGAGCGCATATGCCTGGTGACATGACGTGGATGAAAACTCGATTTGATGAACTTTCAGAAAAATCTCTTCTCTGGGAGCCACCGACACTCGAAAGCCCGAATCAACCCCGATGTCGCATGGACGGAAAACCTACCATTATGCTTTCAGCAAACAACTACCTTAACCTCACTACCCATCCAAAAGTCAAGCAAGCCATGCTTGATGCTACCAATAAATATGGTGCTGGGAGTGGAAGTGTTCGTGCTATTGCAGGTACTATGGATATTCATTTGGAAGCCGAAGAAAAGGTTGCTGAATTCAAAGGCGTAGAGGCATCTCTAATTTATTCGGCTGGATATACCGTCAATGTCGGGCTTATTCCGACCTTGGTAACCGGGCCTCAAGATGTAATTATCAGCGATTCTCTCAATCACGGCTCCATCATTGATGGTGTTCGTTTGACCAAGGCAAGCCGGGGCGTTTATGCTCACAATGACATGGGTGAGTTAGAAGCTGTCCTTCAGGCACACGATAGCGCCGAAAGAAAACTCATCATTACCGACGGCGTATTTTCTATGGATGGTGACATCGCTCCATTGGACGAAGTGACCAAGTTGGCCGAAGAATATGGGGCAATGGTCTATGTTGACGATTGTCATGGAGAAGGGGTACTCGGAGAGAAAGGTGCCGGCATTGTTGCCCATTTCAATCTCCAAGGTAAAGTCGATTTTGAAACGGGTTCGTTTTCCAAAGCACTTGGGGTTCAAGGTGGTATTCTTGCTGGAACTGAGATGACTCGTACCCATGCATTGAATCATTCTCGCTCATGGCTTCTATCAGGCTCTCAGCCGCCGGGTGTTGCAGCAGCTCAAAAGGCGGCGATTGAAGTGTTGATGGATGAACCTCAACATCATGCTCGACTTTGGGAAAATACCGATTACTTCCGGAAAGAATTACAATCTCTTGGATTTGACACAGGCGATTCAGTCACACCCATTATTCCAGTGATGTGTGGCGAATCAAGTGTTGCCAAAGAGATGACAAAAGCGCTCGGAAAAGAAGGTGTCATGGCAGGAGCAATTGTATTCCCAATGGTTGCCCGTGACAAAGCCAGAATTCGAACACAAATGTCAGCAGGACTGAGTCGAGAAGATTTGGATGAAGTTCTTCGCCTGTTTGAGAAGGTAGGCCCGACATTGGACTTGATCTGAACTCATTCATCTTCAAGTGCATTGACAACAGACAGCAACTCTTCGTCACCATCAGCGATTTCTTCCGCGCCATTGGAGTCCTCTACAAAACTCATATCCATTGCTTCAAAAGGATTGATTCCATCTTCGAGTTGGCAGAGTAAGCGCCAACGTGGAGCCCACGAAAGATGGACATACATCGGGCCGGGAAGTAAGAGTAAGAGCCAAATTAATCCCGCTGGAAGTGTCAATATTCCTGTTTGAGAAATCGTTAACAAACCAAATCCAACAAATGGCATTGGATAGAGAATTGAACGAGGCGGCGTTACAGGGAAACGCTTTGAGATACTAACGATGATTAAAGAAAGCATACCTAGAAGAAGGCAAGCGGCTATGATGAGGGCAGAATGGAACACCCAATTGGTGAACCAACTGCTAGATTCATTGCCAAATCGGTAAGGCAGAAGCAAAGCGAGTGAAACCAAAAGGCCGTAAAATGCTGAAATATTTGATGGATGCGAAAGCCAAAGTGGTAATGTGGTGAAGCGTCGAGAAAGAGATGTACCTAAGAGCGTTTCCCGTTCTTTTGAACCGAGACCATCAAGGTGACCTTGCCATCTACTAGTGGATTCCACGTTCTGCGGTAGAGGTTTAGGCTTTCAATGTAAAGGCTCAATTTACAAAGAAACATTAGTTATTCTCTGCGAAATTTACTAATCAACCCTTCAGGCTCAATTTCGATTGAATCCTGTTCCTCAAGCCATGAACGTTCAAGAAGTCCTGAATCTTGCTGCTCTCGTTCACGGGCAGACTCGATTGAATCTTCGGTACCATTTACTGCATCGCGCAGTGCAATGGCCTGATTTATGAGCATGACATAGCGTTTCAGTACTGGATGTGTTTCGGGTAATGAACTGAAATGCCCGATGGGCGCATAGGTGTCGTCGTCACGAATTAGAATAGAGCCTCCTACCAATTCATCTACGGTTAATCGAACTCTTCCTTCACCCACATCACCCCATGTTCCATCTGAAAACTTTACCATTACAACCGCCGCACCAAGACCAAGGTCGTCCATAAATGGATGATTCATATTAACGGCCAAAGGTACTTGGAGCATTGGAGACTTCAGATAGATGAAGTAAGCGCCAATTGAACCAATGAATACGAGTCCAATAGCGGCGAGGAGACTACTACCCAAAGAGATGTTACTTTGAGAGAAGCCCATACTCTCAGAGAGAAACGACAGTAGACCAGCAAAGAGAACCAAATAGATGAAAAGAATACCAAGAAATCGGTACACGAATGGTCGTGCGATATCCAAGGAATTGAAGCGTCGCATTTCAACAGACAATTCGCCTCGCGTCTCGCCCATATTCAACCATCACCTTGCCGTCTTTCAACTTCACGGTGATTTGTCAGAACATAAAAGAGAAATTAAGTCGGCTCACCAAACTGATGAAAGAAAAGACCCATTCTGTGTTCATTCGAGCCGCACCTTTCAAGAAGTGCCAAGTGAGCATCACCCCGTAGGGGTGGGGAAATATGGTTGAACTACCGCAGGGAGATGTTACAGAAGTTCGCCGTGGCGGACCCGAATCTTTGCAAATATTGTCAACGGATATAGCCCGTTTAGGGACCACTGGATATATCCGAATCGAGCGGCGCCCAAAAGAGCAAATGCCCCGCATTGGCCACATAGCATTTCTAGAAGGTAAACCGATGTTTGCTTTGCATGAAGCAGATGCAATTGCAATGTCACTTGAGGCCTTACTGGACATTGAAAGCGATGCTGCACTTCTTGATGCTTTGCTCGCCATTCATGAATTGCCAATTCCTGATTTGAATCAATTACTCAGTCTTCACCAAGAAGCGCATTTCCAAATCGATGACCAATCTGAGCAAAACGATAACGGGCATCAATGGTGGTCTAAATCGAAATTGCGAACAAGTTCTTGGCGACGTCAAGAACGCTTACCTGAACTGGAAGTTGTAGTTGAAGCTCCAGAGGTGATTCGCCAGCGAAGTAAAGCACTACTTCAGCGATTTGAAGGAATAGAAAAAATGTTGCGCCCCGGTGATGCATATTTTTTCGACTCCAATGACCCTGCACCCCTATTCGATCTTGCTGGCCACTTAGCCGTTCATGGCCGCCCCTTGTTCGTACTTGCACGGCACGATATTGAGGCACTCAATGTAGAACATAACATCCCAATTGCATCGAGTTCGTGGTTATCTCAAAACGGCGACGTCCGCTCTACTGAGCCCGCATTAGAAAACATTCGTCGCAAAATAGATGCATTTCTTTGGGAAAATCTCCGGGCCGTAGTGGTTCTCGAAGGTGTAGAATATCTTGCCAGCCTCCATGGGGATGACCTCGTCGTTAATTTCCTTAGAGATATTGTTGATGGAGTGCGTCTTGAGGACCATGTGTTCTTGGCAACTGGAGATTTTAATGCGTTCCCTCTAACGACGCGCCAACATTTGTCACGTTACATGACTGACCTTGAATCATCGGTATTGGAACATTGGAATCTTGAACCTGACCTCATACTCGACCACCCGCTATGTGCGCCTCCAAGTGAAGAAGAGACGAAATGGATTGAACAACAATTACAATTAGCAATTTCCGACTCGAATCCAGGTGATCTTTCTCCACAAAGTACGGTATTCGGAACGATGGAAGGTGGCCTTGAAACTCCAGATTCTGAAGATATTTTGGCTGCAACAGAATCGCTTGATAATGTGATACGTGAATGGTCTCAACCCGCAGCAATTGACCCTCAAGAGGTCATACAGTCGGAACAAGAAATATCGATTGCCGTTTCAGGCCCTCTAGAGGGAGAACAAACTCATCAAAACGAGATACCTGCTCCTCAACAAGGTGCTGATTCGATAGATGAAAAGGAACAGGACATTATTCAAACAGAAGCAAAGCAGAAGGCCGAACCTATCGAAATCCCCGTTGTACAAATCGCCAAGGACGTTGAAAAAATAATTGCACCACGAACTGCACAGCGTATCCGACGTCGCCGAAAAACCCCCACTCATCGAACCAAACCCCGTAATCAACAGGGAATACAGGCGGCAGTTGTGCAGGCCATTGAGGCAAAAGAGTTGAAGGGTATTGAAAGTGAATATTCAAGTCGGCGAAGTGGCTTTTCCAAATCACTTGAAGCGTATGCAAATCGCCAAGAGAGGGCTGTTGAAAATATGCGTGTTAGAGCAACAGCAAAAAGTGACTCCTCACTCAATGATGCAACTCGCCAACACATCAATCGCCAAGAATTGAATCTCCCTGAAACACCCCTCCCTAATCGTTCTCTTGAATCAGTGAAGGGCCGACAACCCGTCAATACCCAGACAATACTCACACCTCTAATGGCCCGTCCCGGTGCGTCAAGTTCAACGCCATCAAAGGATGTCATACGCGAGTCGGCTTCACGTCAACAGTCCGAATCGACCATTGAATCAAAACTCAGCATATGGGAGATTGAAGACCGTGAACGATTGAGAAAGGAAGCGGAGGGTACGAAGAAATGAGTGTTCGTCGAGAAAAATTAGCTCTTGCACTAGAACTTGCGAAGCAGCGACTCAATGTATCGGATTCTGGAATAAATAGGATTTCATCGTCTCCAAAAACAGAATCCGAGCAACCGAAATCAAAAATGAACCGGCTGCTCGGAAAGAACGATGCCAGGGATAGCCGGCAAGGCACATTACTGCAAAGAACCAGGGTTGTCGAACGTCCAACATTTGATTTAGTTGCAGACAATGTATTAGGTAAGGAAAGCAAACAACGCAGACCAACGATTCAACTCACCTCGAACGGGGATTCTCTCGCAGATATCGCGGCACGTAGAATTCGCTCACTACGGCAACGCACGTTTGAACAAATAGAGCGGCAGGGCGATGAAGAAATTGAAGACGGTTACTTTGGGATGGAGGATGATGGACGACCTGTGTGGGAAAGTATTCTCGATGAACATCGTGGGAGAACTGTTCCGTCCTTAGCACCAGAATTTGCCCCTGTTGAATCAAACTCTCCTTTTCACCATGATGTCATCATTCCAATCGAGGGAAATTGGCCTCAGCGTTTACGTCCAGAGACTCGAATGAGTTTCAAGCAATGGTTCACCACTGAAGGTAATATTAGAGCCACTCAAGCTGCTGAAGCAATTGTAGACACGCCTGGTGGCCCGTTAAATCCAATGCTCTTTATTGGTGCATCAGAAACGGGATGTTCACATCTATTACATGCCACTGCTCAAGCTGTTCTTCGACGTCAAGAAGGAAACGTTCATCTCCTCTCCGCTGCTGATTTTTCGGGATTGGAACACCTTCCCGAAGGCTGGCAAGATTCACTGGCAAATGCAAGAATGCTTGCTCTAGATGATGTTCACGAATATGCTGACAATGCCAATTTGGCTCATGAAATTGGCACCATGGTTGATTATGCACTCAATATGGGAGTTCATGTAATTCTTTCTTCACATTCGGAACCACAGACTTGGCCAACATCCCGATTATGGGAATTAACTAGGCATGCGGCTTCTGTACATCTTGGCATTCCAAAACCCGCCAGTATGGTGTTGTACGCACGAAATTTGGCTCAGAAAAAGGGATTATTGCTAGATGATGGACAACTTGCAAGCATTGTATTGCAGGACTCTGTCGGTTGGCGTGCAACAAAAGCCAACTTCGACTTGGTTGCTCTTGCTCTTCAATCAGGACGTGAAGTTCTTGATGGAGATGATGTGACTACACTTCTCTCAAACCTTGTCGAAGACGATATCGTTGTGCCAATTGAACGAGAAAATGTTGAAGATATCGCTACTCGGCTGATTTCTAACGCTGTCGATACCGTTTACAGTGACAGCGTACATGGAGGAATCGACCTATATTCAGAACTTCCAGAAATTGGAGGTGACGCGTATCAGCCCCCCGAACTCGATATTGCTGCAATGACCCAGAATGCAGATGAAAGACATGCTGCTCACCTCAAAATTGCACTGGAAGACACTGCTCCTGCTGCACCGTCAGTCTTAGCACTCCATGAACGCGATGAACACCTCATCACCCGTAAAGGCCATATTGAAGAGCAAGATTATGGCCGTGCTGCCGACATTCTTACCGATTTAGATGAGGCGTTTGATACTCAAATCAATGCTTTTGAACATGATTTACGTCAAAGTTCATTGCAACTTGCAAACATCGAACACACATTGATGAATCTTCATGAACGGACGCCTGATGCATCAATGGACGAATTAATTTCGATTGCGGATGAATTAAGAGCATTAGAAGAAAATCTCACTGAATTTGACCCCGAACGTGAACCTTGGCCACAGATGGAGGAGGATACAATTCAAAAGAAACCGCGGCGAAGAGTTGCCCGACGAAAAGGCAAATCTCGCGAGAAAACTTTGGAAAGCCATGAACCTGAAGGCGAATGGAATATTGATGCACAAAAAGTAGACATGCTGGATTTACTTGAAGGAGAATCGGTGGGTCGAACAATTCGGCTTGGTCGAATCAAAGCAGTCAATTCACCCGTTCTAGGTGAAGAAGAATGAGAGCACCTTGGTGGATGAAAGGTGTTGGCTTTTCCTGTCAAGCGAATTGTGGCAAATGTTGTGATGAGCCGGGTGGAATTGTCTATCTCTCTGTTACCGATGCTGAACGAATCTCCTCCGAAAATGGCTTGGATGTCGCTGAATGGCTAGAACGTGATTGCCGTCAAACCCTCGATGGAAGATACATACTGAAAAGTCGGCCTGTAGACGATGTTTGCATCTATTTGGACGATAACAAACAATGTATGATCTATTCATCGCGTCCTCAACAGTGTGCTGCATTCCCATGGTGGGGTGAAAATTTGGCAACTGAACGAGCCTGGAATAAGGTAAAAGATGAATGCCCCGGACTTACAGCAGATGATGCTATTATCATCGAAGGTGAAACGATTAGAATCCATGTTTTTGCTGACCGAGAGTCGACCAAAGGGTTCCGTTCTTGGCCGCCTTGGAACAAAAGATAGATATTGAAAATACTCAAAATTCCTTTACTTACGATGCTCAAATATTGTATATAGAGGAGCCGACTTTATACGAAAGGGGTATGTGGGGGGTATCGAGGGGGATTCAATGACTAATAATGAGGTGCTTTTGGAAATAACAGAGAAGCATCTTAATACCGGACTTCGTGGTGTTCCCGTCGGTACATGTCGCACTTCTTTCGTCACACCTTCTGAAGGCGTTCATTACTGTGGATATCCAATTGCTGAATTGGCTAAATTTGAACCAGAAGATATTGTGTATCTATTGTTTAACAAGGAATTGCCGAATGCTGAACAATCTGCAGCCATACGTCAAGACCTTGCAGCACGTGCTGCCCTCCCGGGAGATGTGGAATCAGTACTCAAAACTCTACCAAAATTTGGCCACCCAATGGACTGGTTGAGTGTTGGCATTCATACACTCGGAATGATTGACACGACCAATGATTGGATGGAGGATGCACTCAACCTTATTGCCCGTATGCCGCGATTAATGGGGCTTATTTTCAGAATCAGAGATGGCCGAGAACAAAACATTCCAGCTGATGACCCAACTCTTTCAATGGTCGACCGTTTTGTTAACACACTCGATTTACACGATTCTGACAATGCAATAATGAGGCAAATCATCTCAACTTATCTTGTGCTCCACATGGACCACGGAGGCGGAAACCTGTCGACCTTTGCGGGCAAGGCAATTGCATCGAGCAAGGCAACTGTTTATTCGGCTATGGCCGGGGCAATGAATGCATTATCAGGACCATTGCATGGTCGAGCAAATCAATCCTGCTTGGAATTTGTTCTGAAAGTTGGAACTAGTGACCCTGTTGAAGTCGAGGCTTTTGTTCGAGCAGAATTGGCAGCTAACCGCCCGATATTTGGGTTTGGCCATGCAGTTCTTCGTTCCGAAGACCCACGCGCTACTGTTCAATTCGACTTGGGTTCAAAACTCTGCCCCGATGATGAAAATTTCAAGATAATTACTACTCTTCGTGAAGTTGCACCTCGAGTTCTCGCTGAGAATCCAAAAATTAGTAATCCTAATGCCAATGTGGACATTTCCAGTGGTGCTTTACTCCACCACGCAGGACTTACTGACCCGACATATTATACTACATTCTTCGGATGGGCACGAGTTGCTGGAATTGGTGCTCAAATTGTCGATGAGCGTACTGTATTCCGTGATGGAAAGGGAATTCCGATTTACCGTCCAAAATATATTGCTGAAGCCCAAACATTGCGCCATATTGAGTGAAATCACTTGAGTACTGGCCGTGAGGTTTTGCCAGAACCACGGTGGCCGATGAGGCGTATTGATTCCCAAGGAGGCGATGCTTCTTGGGAACGTTCAAGAATCGCTGAAGTTGATTCATCCCACAGCCATTTCTTGCGCCACATATCGACCAGTTCACCTCGTCGTTGCGCATCGCATTCAGACCATGGCATTGTTTCTGTCTGAAGTTCACGCAGAACCTCTTTGTGATTTTCTTGAGTTGCGCGTTCCAATGAGAGTTGCTGATTTGCATCTAATGGTCGCGTAGCCGGCAGTGTCCAACGTGCATGTCCTGAAGGAAGCCAAGTGATGCTTGGGTCAGAACAATCGGTTAGCCCAGTAAGTCCTGCAGACAGTACATCATGCTCTATTTTCAAAGCAGTTGGCCACACATAAATTGGAAAACCTCGTTGATGTTTGCGAAAGCGTGTAGCTTTGGAACCATGTAATCCTCCCGTGAAACCGATAGGAATGATGTTTTTTGGAGGGATGAAATATTCCACTGCACACGGTGACATAGAAGCACCTGACTGACGATGGGTGCCAATTAGTCGGGCAATAGAGGTCGTCAAAAATTGGATTCCACCACGCATTCTTTTGGTGTAATGTGTTCCAAATGGTGGAACATAAGGTGTCAATTCGGCCCAAGGACGCTTTATCCCTGCTAATTTAATAGAGGATTTCATCCCCCTATGAAAGGCATAATACACAGTATTATTAGAAGGGATTTCAAATTCCTTGAGAAGATTTTCGGCTTTTTCCATCATTGTGGCCACATGAGAAATGTGCTGTTTTTTTCCGAATATGCCACCGCCATACAATGCGCGAGGATGCGGGCGTTTGAATTCAATACAGGCCATTTTCCCTTTTTCTCTCCACTCGGTCATGATTTGTTGGTCCTCAAATATTGAGCGAAGTGAAACAAAACCCAGCGATGTTAATTCATCAAGAGTATGGTTTTCAGTCCATGCATAAGAGTGTGGCCTTTTCTGTTTTGGAACAGATAATTTAGTATCATGGTGAAGAATTATTTCTCCATCCTGAGTGAGACGTACATCAAATTCAACACCGTCATTCTGTTGGATTGCATGCCGCAAGCTTTCGAGAGTATTCTCCGGCGCCTGTTGCCACATATGTGTCACCAATGAACCCTATACAGAACTCCCTTCTAAGGACTGTCATGCGTATTGGCTGAGTATGAAAGAAATGGACTTCCTGTTGCTTTAGAATCATACCTCCTTATATGAACTATCTCTGCCCCACAATTATGGACTCCTATCAGGTAATAATGATGGGACTCATTATATTCCTCACGCCGATAATTTGCTGGCTTTTTACTATCCAAGATGTGAATGCCCGTACTCCATTCAATAAATGGTTGCAGGTGATTAATGAACAGCGATATTTCCTGCATGTGATGGGCTACCTCGTGATTATCAAATGGAAAAGTATCACTGATGCCATCAATGAACCCATTAAACTCAAAACTGGTCATTGGACTGAAATGATATATTCTTTCGAAGGCGATTTTACTTTGCATGTCCAGAATTTCTTTCTCAATGACATACTCACATCATTTCTAAACTTTCATTATCTCTTCATTTACCTATTTTTGATTTATGTGACTACTGTCTATTTCGCCTATACCGGTGACCGAGACATGACCGATAAAGTCACATTGAATTATTTGTTAATTTACGCCCTTGCAGTTCCATATTATTTGTTCTTCAATGTAGAGGTCACTTCATCATGGATTCCGGGGATGGAATCTCTTCTTTACCATGATGGCTTGTATAGTGTGTTTTATGCAACTCATGATCCACTGGATAATGCCGTTCCTTCACTTCACATTGCGATACCTTTTGGTATTCTTCTCTTGAATTATTTACATGTTAAAGAAAAGGGTGGTACTCTCAAAGAATGGCGCCACTATCGATACCATATGTTCGTCCTCATCAATACAATTCTGTTCATGTTTACCATCTTATATCTAGGAATACATTGGTTTATCGATATTCCATTAGGTCTGCTTATCGGTGGTTTTGGTGCCCTATTTATTCATCATCTCCAACCTCGATTACGAAATGACCATGGGAGTTTTTTCAAAGGATTTACTTCCAAAAAAATACGACAGCACTTGGTTGTTGAAGGGGTAATAACCTTACTCATGCTGACAGCAATACTCATGGCCGTTCAGGTTCAAACAGATACAATTGATGAACGCGTCTCTTTTCAACTGGGGCCGAATGATTCTCGTTTAGAAATTATTCAAATGGTGGGACCCGGAGAACAAGTTAACTCCAATGTGACAAACCTCGATGATTCATTGACAATGGAGGTGGTAGTCATGATAGTTGACCTTGCCCCAACCGCGATGGAAAATGGTTCAATTGATTGGGGTGTCGCCCGTTCGCTTGGCGATGCATACATCGTTGAATCAGGTTCAACTCTCCAATTAGCAATCGATTCATCGATGTCCTACCACTACATCATGATGCATAATCCAAGTAATTCGACTTCAGGAGATGTAATTCAGGTACGGATTTTGAATGATTACCATGAAGATATGATGGGGCAAGCGATTTTTCTTTCATTAGCATCTCTCTGGATGACTGGTTTTGTTATCAATCGTATTCGCCGTTTGAAGAAATATAATCGTAGGTTCTTCGATTCTACACCTTCTCATCTTTGGGAACAAGAATGACATGTTCCATGAGTGTGTGTTATGAGGGTCAGCCTCGTGCATCCATCAATGGCAGAAGTTGATAGATTGGTCAATGCAGTTGACGAACTGCTTGATTCACCTGGTGGGGTCATCCTCGCTTCCTTCCGCTCATATCTCCGTAAAAGAGTCAAGATGTTGGCCGTTGTTTTTACGCTCGGATTTATGGTCACCTTTCCACTGACAAAAAACTTCATTGCATGGCTTATCGACCCGACACGATTACCTGACAATGTAGAAATCATTGTCATCACTCCAGTCGAATTTATCTTACTTCAAGTTGGACTGGCCGCACACATTGGCCTCCTCTGCATGGTTTTCGTCTTCTTATCAGAAGGAAGTTGGCACGCAAGCAAAAATTTAGCATTCAGGCAACGTCTTGCGGAACTAAATGTTCAAACTCCTCGTCCTAATCGAACCGTAATTATCACTGCCATATTTGCAATACTTCTCTCATGTAGTGGCATATATTATGCTTGGAATTGGCTCATACCAATGCTTCTCGAATATTTGACAACAGATGCACAAACTGCAGGTTTGTCAACTGAATGGAGGCTTTCTAGTTATACTGGATTCATTGCAAATTTGGCGATTGCGTCAGCCATTGGATTTCAAGCTCCATTGGCCACTTTACTTATTTTGAGAATGGAGATTGTTCGAAGAGCGACTATTCGCTCGTATCGTAGACACATTTGGTTTGGTGCATTTTTATTGGGAGCATTTCTTTCTCCACCAGACCCTCTCTCTCTTTTCTTAGTAGCAATGCCAGTTATACTATTGTTCGAGGCAGCACTCTTGTTTGATGCTTTGTCTCGTAAAGAGGATAATGCTAATTCTTGAACTGTATTGGAAGCGTTGCGGCAGGAACTGCCATCCTACCAGGTGTTTGATTGTACATTTTTCCGTGGAAATCTGAACCACAAGTAACTGAAAGCCCCGCATCTCTAGCAGCAGACCACAACTCAAACCTGTATTTATCGCTATGACTTCGGTGAAAGCATTCGATTGCATCGACACCGGATTCAAGGCAATAAGCAATCAAAGATTCTGAATCTACACAGTAGTAAAGTGGGTGTGCAATAGAAGTTATTCCACCGGCTGCATGAACTGCCTTGCATGCATCAACAATACTGGGTTTAGGTCGAGTGATATGGGCTGGTTTTCCATCTCCGATCCACTTTTCAAATGCCTCATGACGTGTTTCAACATAACCTAATTGCATCATTTCATCAGCCAAATGTGGCCGGCCGACAGAATCTCCTGCTCGAGCAAGAACTGCATTTAGGTCTACTGGCATTCCTAGTTCAGATAATTTCTCAACCATAGTTCTCATTCTAGGGATGCGTCCTTCTCCAAGGGGGGCAAGCCATGTCTTGAATTGCTTATGTTGCTGACTCTGAAATTCAATATTTGGAAAATAGGCCAAGAGGTGCCACGAATCCGATGCACGTTCAAGGCCTTGGTGTTCAAGCACCTTTGCATTTGCAGGAAGTCCCGGGGCACAGGTCAATTCCACTCCAGGAATGAAAACAAGACCTTGATTATCCGCGGCTTGACGGGCCGATTCCCAACCCAAAATCGTATCGTGGTCGGTTAAAGACCAATAACGAACTTTTGAATCTGACATCATCTGAGCAACTTCACTAAC
The DNA here is from genome assembly GCA_018662825.1 of Methanobacteriota archaeon. Classification (GTDB taxonomy): domain Archaea; phylum Thermoplasmatota; class Poseidoniia; order Poseidoniales; family Poseidoniaceae; genus MGIIa-L1. The sequence continues at coordinate 64,602 of JABJFI010000095.1, forward strand.
GGAGTGCTGTCCATCACTGTTGGTGGAATGGCTATGAAGGTCAAACATCTCAGTCCACATGTTTTGAGCCAAGTGTTCAACCCCTATTGAACTATTGAGTATATTCAAAACAAGTCATCAAGATTTGGGAGGTCCGGTAGAGAAGTGCCTGATTTGATTTCCTGCGACTGCTCAGCAAACAAGTCATCTAAATTGGGCATCTCGGGAATATTTTCCTCTGTAATAGCCTCAACTTTGGGCTTTGTTTCAACAATACCCGGCAAGGGGATATTAGCAACTCCGGATGATTGAAATTCATGCTTGGGATCAAACCATGGCAAATCAGGAGTTGCTCGAGCAGTCTTTTCGCCCGGCAATGGAATATTCTCTATTTTGATTCTGGCAAATCCTTCTTTGGTTGTATTTGAAGTTTTGAAGACTTCACGGAATTGTTCCGTTTGTGCATGTGGGGCTGGATTGTTACGAACCGCTTCAGCCCCAACATCTCCGTCTTTACCAAAGGATAATGCCGCCATAGCAGAACTGACATCTTCTAGATTGGACTCCTCCTTTTGACCCAAGATGGAGTTAATAATTGCCTCTGAATTAGATTCGGGGCTCTTTTGAGTTTCTAAGCCGTATTGATCAGTTATGGTTGTGGAAGATTTGAATTTTGTTGGTAGAGATTCAATTTCAGCAAATTTTTCCTCCGAGGAAAGTGATTCAATCATTCCTATCTGTTCACGCTCCCGAGAAGCGAAAAAGCAAATTAGGAAAAAGAACGCTCCAATAACGAGGAGTAGGATTTCTTCACTACTAAATCCAGGAGTAAGGCCAAAATTGAAAATGACGCTAAAAAGGGATAATACACATGACACTACACCCAATACGAGGGACGCCGTAGCGGTTCTAGGTGCTTTTGGGTCCATGGTAAATCCTCCTATAGGCCCTCGACCTATGAGTGTTTTTAATCAGTATTCAATTGCTCAGTTGCGCGAACTGTATTTTCCATAAGCATTGCAATGGTCATTGGCCCTACTCCTCCTGGAACCGGAGAAAGCCAAGAGGCTTTATTGGCAACATCTGGGTGAACATCCCCTGCAAGACGCCAACCTCGTTCACGACTACTGTCATCAACCCGATTTATTCCGACATCAATGACAACTGCACCATCCTTAATCCAATCCGCAGTAACCATTTCTGGCCGTCCTACCGCTGCGATAACGATGTCCGCACTAGCACACAATAATGATGTATCTTTAGTACGAGAATGTGCCACAGTCACAGTTGAATCAATTCCTTTCGAACCGAGTAAGAGAGATTGAGGCATTCCGACAATTCGAGAACGACCAAGAATTACTGCTGTTTTTCCTTCTGTTTCAATACCAGCCCATGCTAACATTCGCATAACACCACTTGGAGTGCATGGTAACATTCCATCCAAACGCCCTTGAACCAATCTGCCAAGATTTTGTGGATGGAAACCATCGACATCTTTTGCTGGGTCAATTAAATCGGTGAGTGCTTCTTCATCCATATGTTTTGGTAAAGGAGATTGTATGAGTATTCCATGGAGGCCATTTTGATGATTCAATTTGTCAATCACTTCACGGACATTTTCTTCGGTTGAATCAGCAGACAATTCGATATGGGTGCTCTTGATACCAAGGCGTTCACAAGCTCTAACTTTTGAGCCAACATAGACATGACTTGCTGGGTCATCACCTACTATGACAACAGCCAAATGGGGCGTAATGCCTTTTTCCTTACATGCGGCTATACGAAGAAGAAGTTCCTCCTCTACTTCCGCAGCACAGGCTTTGCCATCCAATCGTCGGGCCACCATGGCATTCCCACTGAATCCTTGACTTTGAGGATTCGCTTTACCTCATTCCGCCACCGGCAATATATTCTGAACCCTTTAACGTAGTAAAGAAGCGTTCTTCACGCTTGATCGAAAGGCTGAGATGAACTGGTTACTCAAAGAGTCCTTCGACACGGAAGTCATCGGATTATCGTTTGAAAACGACACTGGTATGGAGCCTGCGGAGGGACTCGAACCCCCGACCTTCGGATTACAAATCCGATGCACTACCAGCTATGCTACACAGGCGCTAAACTGCCCGAGACACTTACCCTTGATGAATGAAACGGATAGAAAAGAAGGACGAACATGTGTTGAAAGTGAATTTATTTGAACGAAAAGGAGAGGCAAGTCAAAGAACAACGCCGCATTCGGAGAGGTATGGACCCGAATGCTGGCGAGGGATTACTCAACCCCTATGCCCAGACAAAGGTCGGCAATGATACCATATTCGGTTGGTGGGCGCGTTATCAAAATGCCATTGCGGAAGGTAAAGATGCAGTAAATGGAACAATTGGAGCACTGCTTGAAGATGATGGTTCATTGGCAATTAACCAAGTTGTCGATAAAGCAATTCGTGTGGCTCCTGCTGTCGAAATTGCTGCATATGCGCCTTTGAAAGGACTTCCATCCTTCCTTGATTTAGCAAAAACTCTTGCGATGGGAGAACACCGTGATTCGTTAGAAGAACTGGGAATCTCCATGACTGCCACTGCTACACCAGGTGGTTCAGGTGCTTTGTATCTCGCTGCTGCTAATTTTGCTAATAGAGGTGACAAAGTCTTACTTCGCGACCGCTATTGGGGACCATACAAGGGATTTTTGGCAGGTTGTGACCTACACCCTGTGACCTATCCTCTCTTGCCATCCTCGGAAAATCCACTACATCCTTTTGTTGATATTGAAAATTTCAAACTCCAACTCGCATCCCTTTGCTCTGCTCAGGATAAAGTCATGATTTGGCTGAATGACCCCGCCCATAATCCAACGGGTGTATCTTTGACCCCGGAGGGACGAATGGCATTTCTCGAAGCCGTAATGGAAAGCGCATCGTCAAATGAAGGAGTAGGCCATACATTACTTCTTGATTCAGCCTACCATTTGTATGCAGAAGACCCTCATGGGTGGGGGCAAACTATCCGTGAAACCATTGAAGCAGGTTGGCCTTGGACTGAAAATCTACTAATCACATTCTCGGTGTCATTGTCGAAATCACATACGGTCTATGGACTACGAACAGGTGCTTTGGTGAGTATTCATCCAGATTCTGAAGTTACAGATAAAATTGGAACGGTAATGGGAGTTACTGGTCGGCAGACTTGGTCTGCTGCACCAAGGGTTGCCCAATACACAATCAGTGAGATGCATTCATCCGTAGAAGCAGGAGATGCATGGGGGAAGGAACGAGACCGATTGAAAGACCTACTTGTCACTCGGAGAGATTTATTCAAGGAATGCTGCGAGAAGCATCATGTCCCAATCAATCCAACTCATGATGGATTTTTTGCATGGCTCGAACATGAAAATCCGGAAACAATAGCAGAAAAATGTGCACAACAGAATGTATTTCTTGTCCCACTCACAGGTGGTGTTAGAATTGGTTTGTGTGCAGTTCCTCTCGAACAGATACCGCGCGTTGCTGAGGCTTTAGCCAATGCACTTCAATGAGGTGAATTGATGCAAAATATCCGTGAAAACTTTCTCATTGCAAGTATCATTTGTCTCACGACTGGTGCTTTTTTCACCGTCGCCAATTTAATGTCATTAGCCGCCACAATTGGCTTGAGTGGAGTCGTTCTGTTTGTGCTTGGCATGACCATGAAAACCGAGAAAGGCTTGTCTCCTGAAGAAATTGCAAATTGGAAGCCTGAGGCGGCTCAACTTCCAGATGCTGGTAGGGTTATGTATCGTGTCGATGTAACCTTGGATGAACCAAAAAAATGTACCGTTCTTTGTGGTCCATGCGGACACCTCGAGGTTCTAGAAACCGACCGACCTGTCGAATATTCATGCCCTGCCTGTTCCGTCCTTCTCTGGACCGAAGAAGAAGAGTAACGACAAACCTTCAAAGTTGAAAGAATCCCTTTGACGGATGTTTCTGCGCCATAGAATTGAAGGGCATGAATCATTACGAAGCAACATGGACGCAGACGCTTTGCTCAACCCTGAGCGCAGAATGTTGCGTGTCATGCAACAAAAAGAGAACCATGAATGGACTCTTGAAGAAATCTTGAGTGCATGTGAATGGACCGATCAGGCTGTTGCTGTTGGTGCAGGTCATGGACTTAGTAATACAGGCTTAGTAAATACCAGTGAATCAAGTTCAGCGCTTGTGCGACTTGCCGATGAAGGACTCAAAGCAAAAGAGAACGGATTGCTTGAAGCACGTATTTGGAATTGGTTATCTAAGTCTGATACACCTGACATGAAGGGGTTGCAATCAGAATTCGAACGCCATGAAGCAGGACCCGGTGTCGGTCTCTTGAAGCGTTTAGGTGTTCAACTTGAAAACGGGGTATTTACCTCTGCAAATCCTTCAGATGTATCTACTAAAATCGAGGCAAGAACCGCCTTTCTCCACCAGTTACCAGCAGCATCCGAATCGCTCGACGGTGAACTTCTTGAGCATTTCAAATCCCGTCGGGGCTTGATTGAATCTGTAATTTCTACGACCCGCACATGGAATATTACTCCAAAAGGGCAATCTGTCGAACCAGAATCCTTACAAGAAAAACAATCTATTAGTGAAATCACCACGGAATTACTTCAATCAGATGCATGGAAAGATGCTGATTACCGCCCGTTCGATGTTACTCTTGAATCTGCAACACCACGTACTGGTCGTAGCCATCCAATGCAGGCATTGATTGAACGTGTACGGAGCATATTCTTGGAGATGGGCTTTTCCGAATTAGTTGACGATTACGTCCAAACTGCTGGATGGAATATGGATGCACTGTTCATTCCCCAAGACCACCCTGCCCGTGAAATGCAGGATACATTCTATCTTGAAAATCCAAAATCAATTGACCTCCCTAAACACCTCACCGATGCATGGGGGGCGATTCATGAACATGGTGGAGAAACTGGTTCTGTTGGATGGGGCGGTGATTTTTCTGCCGACACCTCAAAGAAAGGTTTGCTACGAACTCACACTACTGTGAATACCATTCAGTATCTTGCGGAACATCCCAAAGAAGCATGTCGTGTATTTTCAGTTGACCGTGTCTTTAGAAAAGAAGCAATTGACCGTACTCATTTGCCGGAATTTCACCAAATTGAAGGCATTATTATGGAGGAAGGGGCAAACTTGCAAATGCTTGTCACCACCCTCAAAACCTTCTATGCCAAAATGGGCTATCCCGAAGTTCGTGTTCGCCCTGCATATTTCCCCTATACCGAACCAAGTCTAGAGATCGAAGTGAAATGGCGCGGTAAATGGCTTGAATTGGGTGGTGCTGGGATATTCCGGCCTGAAGTGACTGAGCCTCTTGGCATCTCATCACCGGTATTGGCCTGGGGAATGGGCCTTGAGCGATTGGCAATGTTGGTACTTGGCCTTGATGATATTCGTCAACTATACATTTCCGACTTGGAATGGCTTCGCAATCAACCAATCCTTTAACGGCAAACAACGTCAAAGGCAAGACCAGCCGATAGTACCTCTATTCTTCAATCGGGTATTTAGGCAAAGAGATTTGAGGTGTGCTTGTAGTCACCCCTACAGTCATGTATTGGGACGACAAATGGAACAGGATTTCAATGACCGACTTTCAATCTCTTGGCCTTTCAAACATTTTGCTTCGTGCAGTTGAATCCGAAGGCTATACAACACCAACTCCTGTACAGGAACAATCCATTCCACCTCTCCTAGAAGGACGGGATGTTCTCGGCGTAGCCCAAACTGGAACCGGAAAAACAGCAGCATTTGCTTTGCCTGTCCTCCAAATTATGAATCGGCAAAAACCACAGGGAAAACGATTCATTCGTGCCCTCGTCCTTTCCCCTACTCGAGAATTAGCAGCCCAAATCGATGAACGATTTGCAGCATATAGTGAGCATATGGACTTGCGTCATCGGGTAATTTTCGGAGGTGTCAACCAAAACCCTCAAGTTCGTGCTTTGCAAAAAGGATTGGATATTCTTGTCGCAACCCCTGGGCGTTTATTGGACCTTATCGGTCAAGGCCATCTTGACATCACTCGTGTTGAATTTTTTGTTCTCGATGAGGCTGACCGTATGCTTGACATGGGTTTCATCAGAGATATTGAAAAGGTAATCAAACTTCTACCTAAACGCCGACAAAACTTACTATTTAGTGCCACAATGCCAAAGTCAATTGCAAAACTTGCTGGAACCTTTCTACATAATGCAGTCATGGTTGACGTAAGTCCAAAAGAGATGACAGTAGACCGAATTCAACAAAAAATAATGTTCTTGAGAAAAGCCGATAAGCGACGCTTATTGGTTCAACTCATCAAAGACGAACGTGTACAACGAGGCATTGTATTTACTCGTACTAAACATGGTGCTAATCGATTGGTTAAACAATTAGACCAAAGCAACATATCTGCAGCAGCAATTCACGGAAATAAAAGTCAAGGTGCTCGTACCAAAGCTCTAGCGGGATTCAAAGATGGAAATATTCCAATTCTTGTAGCAACAGATATCGCAAGCCGAGGTATCGATGTTGATGGCATCACCCATGTTTTCAATTATGATTTGCCAAATGAACCTGAAAGTTATGTCCACAGAATCGGACGAACTGCACGCGCTGGTAAAAGTGGCATAGCATACGCATTTTGCGACGACTCTGAAAGTGGCTATCTTGTCGGAATTCAGCAACTAATTGGCAAAGAAATTCCTGTCCTTAGTAACCATCCATTCCATTTCATTGGTGCTATCCCAAAACCCGGGCAAAAGCCAGGTAAGGTCAAAGACAAGTCAGGTACGAAGAAACGCCCACGGAATCAGAATCAAAATCAACAATCACGTGGTAATTCTCAGCGCAATTCTAGTTCTCAAAAGCGGGGAAACAGAAGTGGTGGCCAAAGAAATAACAACCAATCTCGTGGACAAGGCGACTCCGGTTCCCGTCGTAATCGAAACAATTCTCAAAGGTAATCAGACGTCATTTATGGGCAATTTCCCATATGCGTTCAGTGAGTCTTCTCCTTCATCGGTGTAGGCCTTGATGAGTAAATACCAGCCAAGAAGTGGAATGATTCCGATGAGAATGTACCAACCAGACTTTCCAACGTCATGAAGTCGACGAGCGCTTACCGCAAGCAAAGGTATGATGAAAATTAGACTTGTAATAACCATGAGAATGTTTGAGATTGAACCAACCCATTCTCCAAATAAATCTCCAATATAGTAGAGAATTGAATTGATTACAGTAGCAAATAATAAACTGAAGAGGAAAAAGAATCCAAATTCAGAACGTGATGCTCGACCAGAGAACTCAAAATATTTTTCTTGAGCGCAAATCTCAATCGCAGATGAGGGTCGCATCATCTGAGTTGGCCGACCTTGCCCCGACCTAACCGGAAATTTCGACAGATATGTCTTGCGTTCCACCATGGGAAAACCTC
>JABJFI010000039.1 GCA_018662825.1 Methanobacteriota archaeon
ATTGGGCATTCAGGGGGTTGGGCTTATGTTGCACTCATTGAATCTGGATGGTCCATTGGTATTGATGCAGAACCAGCAGAACGCGGAATAGCAACGAATGCCTTCGATATGATGGCCAGTGGCTCTGAGTTAACTTGGTTAATCGAACACCCTGAACGTGCAATTGAACTGTGGACTTCTAAGGAGGCAGTGCAAAAAGCAGTGCAAAAGGGCATGCACCTCAACCCTCGTAAAATTGAAATTCCTATTGGAGCCGGAATATCTATTATTTCAATTGAAAATTCAAAAATTCAATTGCAGAATTGGCTATTTGGCGGGTCAAGAATCGCTCTTGCGTGGCATAATCAATCCATCCAATTACGAACCTCCGAAGATGACCTATTAGATGCAACCAGAAAGGCAATGCAAGAACAGGAATGGGGTGTTGGTTGCAATACTAAACCTGACCAAGACCACAAAAGGGAAGCAGCACATTGACGCTACCTGCGTAGAGCCTGTCTATTCATCTAAGGCGACTTTGCCGGTTCATCCAGAAATTCTCGCTACCAAGTTGATGAATCATCAACATTTAACTATTAACATTACGAATCTCTGGAGTTTGGTCGGCGATAAGGAATTCAAGCATCGCTGCCCACATGACAAATTCGATTGACTTTTTCAATTCATCTTGCCCACCAACGACCGAGACCATATTATCCAATGTATCGCTTGGTGAATGGTATGCATCGTAATCATCATCATAAGCTCCGAGATGGAAGATTGTCTGTGCACCAAGGTTTCGGAATGTCACATGATCTGAACGGCCAAAGGTATCTTCATGGACATCCAAAACTAGGTTCTCATGTTCATCCCAGTGCATATCACACCCTGCACCATAGGTGCCATCGATGGTTAAATTCATCGGGGCTTTTAGCACATTTCGGTGAACATGGTCCATCACGGATGTAATCTCGACGTCGTCAACCTCGGGGTCATTGTCTGGTCCCGACCAGGCGTGGTATGGAAACGGTTCACCACTTTCTTTCATGGCAGGCCACGAGATACCCATCATGTCCATATTGATGTAAAATCTTAATTCTTTATCATGCGGTAGACAATAATCACACTCGTTGTTGGCAAAAGCGTTTGAACCACGCAGCCCTTCTTCTTCCGAAGACCAAAGGGCGAGGAAGGTATCGCATTCAAACTCGATATCGACAAAGGCTCGTGCAAACAACATCATGGAGACCGTGCCAGCGTTGTTGTCGTAGGCTCCTTCGTATGTGCCTCCGCCAGGTGGTCCACCAGGAGGCGCAATGTCCATGTGAGCACCCATGCCTTGGACACAGTCGTTGTTTCGGCCTTCCTTCCAAGCGATGATGTTGAGTGATTCTGGTTCTGTGGGATTCAAATGGTCGGTGACGCGCATGATGTTTGCCTCATATCCCAATCCTTCAAAATGGCCGTGAAAATAACTCGCTGCTCGTTCAAATGCTGGATTTGGTGAGCCCATCCAACGGTTCACATAACCGCCGCATTGACTTGAATCTGCGCATACGGACAGGATGAAATCCATTTTATTGAACCAATCTTCCCCATTGACGATAGGTGTGCCGTTTTCGACTTCGAGGTCGAGAGATGAACCGGTTCCATCGGAGTAGACAAGAGTGAATGTGGTTGATGTGACGTAGGGGGTTGTAAGGATTTTACCGTTGAGTAATTCTCCTTCTTGTACTTGAACAACGCCAAGGGGGACAACGCTATCGTTGACGAATAGTAAGACATCTTCAGGCACCACCAATCGAGTTCCTTCACCTTCAAGGGTGAAGGTGTGCCACTCTCCACTACGCAGTGGAATCTCACCTGCTGGTGAAAAATCGATATACAGAACTTCGCTTGCATCCTGTGGTTCGGAACTGTTTTCACCAAAGCAACCCGAAAGCGGGGCAAAGAGCATCAGTATGATGAGTGCAAAGGCATGGATTGAGCGCGACATGAAAACCCTCGTTCGGATGCCACCGCTTGCTCTTCTTAGGGCTTCGCCTTCGATGGACTCATTGAACGGCATGCTGGACATTATTTCGTGAACTTCATATAGGGTAACAATCTCGGCAGTATGTAACCGATGGTTAAGTAGTGAGGGGTGGTGAAGATGGCTGGCAATGATGATTTTGAAGAAAAATTGATTGAACAGATTACTGAATTATTCCGAAACATGGGCATGGACCTTGATAAAAAGCAGATTCGAGCCTTGATGGAGCAATTCCGTTCGCAATTTGAAAATCTCGGCTTAGACGCCGAGAAAATTGCCAAAGGCGATGTAAATTTCAATTTCGATTTATCACAACTCGCCAAAATGTTCGAAAAGGGCAAATCTATGGAAGATATTTTACAAAACCTCGGTGTTGATATTCAAGTTGATGCCAATCCAATAGAAGTAGACATGCCAGAGATTGCTGAGGAAAAGAATGAAGTCTACAAATTGCCATCGGACGATGTCTACCTTGACGGCTGGAATATGTCGGTGACCATTGATTTCGCGCTCAAAGGTGATTTCAAAGAAACCGAAGTCGAACTTGCCCTCATTCGTGAAGGACATCAATTAGAAATCTTGAAGCATACGCAAACTTCTCCATTAGCTCGAGTGGTTTTACCTCACCCCTGCGATGATGTCGTTGATTGGTCCCTTAACAACGGCATTCTCGATGTCACTCTCAAACTCACACCCCAAGGCTCCGCTGTGCCGAATTTCGATAATGGCGACGATGACGAAGGTGATGATACCGATGAAGCACCGGAAACTCCTGATGTGCATATCGATCTTGGTGATGGACAAGACGATGATGACGATGGCGGAATCCCAATCTTTTGAAATTAGGAAGTGAAAATATGAGTAAAGTAATAGGAATAGATCTTGGAACGACGAACAGTTGTGTAGCGACCATTGAGAACGGTGAACCCGTTGTCATTGCGAATGCAGAAGGAGCCAGAACAACACCTTCGGTTGTTGCTTTTGCTAAAGATGGCAGTGAACGCATGATAGGTGTCACTGCAAAACGACAAGCGGTGACAAACATCGACCGCACTTTGCTTTCAGTAAAACGGCATATGGGTTCAGACTGGAACACAACCATCGATGATGTTGATTATACACCTCAAGAAATTTCAGCATTTATTCTTCAAAAGTTGAAGGCTGATGCTGAAGCCTATCTTGGCCATGAAGTCAAGCAAGCAGTCATCACCTGTCCTGCTTATTTCACAGATGCTCAAAGAACCGCAACTAAAGATGCTGGACGTATCGCGGGTCTTGAAGTTCTACGAATCATCAATGAACCAACCGCAGCAGCTCTTGCATACGGTGTCGATAAAGGTGAAGATCAAACAATTCTAGTCTACGATTTGGGCGGTGGAACCTTTGACGTCTCTGTTTTGGAAATCTATCAAGTCGACGGCCAACCTCAAATTGAAGTGAAAGCAACTGCTGGAAATAACAAACTCGGTGGCGATGATTTCGATGACCAAGTTATCGATTGGATGGTTGCTGAATTCAAGCGTGACACAGGAATAGATTTGTCGAAAGATGTTCAGGCAATGTCCAGGCTTAAGGAAGCAGCTGAAAAAGCGAAGATTGAACTTTCTGGAACTCAACAAACCCAAATCAATCTCCCATTTATTACCATGCGTGACGGTCAACCGGAACACATGGACATGACGCTCAGTCGTGCGAAATTCGAAGACCTAATTTCAAAGTTGATTGAAAAAACAATGGGGCCTACTCGACAGGCTATGAAAGACGCAGGAGTCAAGAAAGGCGATGTTGACAAGGTCATCCTTGTAGGTGGTTCAACACGGGTCCCTGCAGTTCAAGATGCTGTGGAAAAGGAAGCAGGAAAGGCACCTTACAAGGGAATCAACCCTGATGAGGCTGTGGCTATGGGGGCTGCCCTACAAGCAGGAATTATTTCAGGTGATGAAGGAGTTTCTGATATTTTGCTTCTCGATGTAACACCTCTCACTCTCGGTATCGAAACTCTCGGTGGAGTTATGACTGCCATGATTGAACGAAACACAACGATACCAGCACGACGTTCTGAAATATATTCAACGGCAAGCGATAACCAACCTGCTGTGACCATTCACGTTCTTCAGGGTGAGAGAAATTTTGCTAAGGACAATGTCACACTTGGCGAATTTACCTTGATGGGAATTCCTGCGGCACCCCGTGGCACTCCGCAAATTGAGGTTACTTTCGATATTGATGCGAATGGAATTGTCAATGTAAGTGCGAAAGATATGGGTACTGGCAAAGAGCAATCCGTCAAAATCGAATCACAAACTTCACTTTCTGAAGATGAAATACAAGCAAAAATCAGTGAGGCTGAGAAGTTTGCAGAAGAAGATCAATTGCGTAAATCCAAAGTTGAACTTCGTAATATGGCCGACCAAGTTGTCTACCAGACACGTCGAACCCTCGATGAATCAGCAGACAAACTCGATGATGTAGATGTTGACCCAGTGAAGGAACACCTGGACGCATTGGAAAAGATGGTTCAAGACGAGGATGGTAAACCCCTTGAAATTGATTCAATCGATGACGCAGCAATTCAAGCCAAAGTCAAGGAAGTCGAAGAAGCGATGCATGCTGTTTCAGCAAAACTTTACGAAGCAGCTGCTGCGGAAATGGCTGAACAAGACGGCTCTTCCGAAGATGGCGATATCGATGTCGGTGGCGATGAAGTGGTTGATGCAGACTTTGAAGTCGTCGAAGACGATGAAGATTGAGTCAACTCCGGTCATAGTTGACCTTATGGCGAAGAGTTTGGTGGCTGTGCTATGAGCGATGCGCCTATTCTCAGGGATACCGAGCGTACCACGGGTCGTAGCGCTCTTCAGAATAACATTCAGGCCGCAATGGCTCTTGCAGGTGCTGTACGCTCCACCTTAGGCCCACGAGGCCTTGACAAATTGTTAATCGATGATGATGGACGAACACTTGTTACCAACGACGGCGTAACTGTACTTCAATCTGCTAAAGTAGAACACCCTGTTGCTCGAATGATGATTAATGCTTCTTCAGTTCAGGATAAGATTGCTCGAGATGGAACCACTTCGACGGTTTTGATGTCGGCAGAAATGCTGCAAAACGCCTGGCATTTGGTCACACAGGACGTCCATCCAGCAATTATTGCACGGGGTTTTCGCATGGCTGAAACATATGCACATGAAATACTTCTAGAGTTGACACTCGACTCTGAACACAAGCACCGCTTACTTGCAGCACAAACTTCACTGGCTGGAAAAGGCCATTATTCGATGCAAAAATTGCTCGCACAACTCGCAGTAGAGGCTGCTGAGGCGATTCAAGTTGAAATGCCAAATGGTATTGTTGCTGACCCAACCCGAGTGAAAATCTTACCTCAATCAGGAGGGAGTATTGACGATACACGTTTAGTTACAGGATTGGTATTAGCCAAAAACCGAATTCATGAGGATATGCCACGTATCGCAGGAGCAGGAAAAGTTCTACTGGTTGATGGTGGAATTGAACGTCGTTCAATGAAGAGCGACATGAGCATCAATGTGACTTCTCCCGGAGTTCTCGAGAGTTTCCGAGCCAAAGAAGTCGAATTACTTGAACAGCAAATTGAGCATCTCAAAAACCTCGGAATCGGCTTACTTGTTTGCAAAGAAGGTATTGATGAAGAAGCAAAAATCTTGCTCGCCAATGAAGGAATTCAAGCATTCCGCCGAGTTGCTCGTTCTGATTTAGACCTGTTAGCCCGTGGATGTGGTGCAACACTTGTCTCTAATGTGAAACGTGCCACTACGGATGATTTAGGCGCTTTTATTTCGAGTAAGAATGAGACCTGGGGTAGCGTAGCACACTGGATTGTCGAAACCGAGGAGGGTGGCGCAACACTGATTGCATGCGGAAGCACAGAAACTGTTCTAGGTGAAGTCGAGCGAAGTTTCGCCGATGCCCTTGGAGTGGCGTGTCAGATGCTTGAAGACAAGCGGTTGTTAGCAGGAGGCGGTGCGACTCATGTTGCTATTGCGCGCCGTTTGAGGCGTTTTGCTGAGTCGATTCCTGGGCGAGAACAACTTGGTGCCGAAGCCTTTGCCGATGCACTTGAAGTAATTCCTAGAGTTTTAGCTGAAAATGCGGGATTAGATCCAATTGATACATTGTTGCAATTGGTTGCAGCACAAGTAAACGGTGGAAAAGATTCACATTATTTGGGATTAGACCTGTTAAATCGCAAACCAGCAAACATGGTAGAGAGTGGAATTCTTGAACCGTATTTAATTGCTCGACAATCCATTTCAGGGGCGACAGAAGCAGCGATTTCTATTCTTCGAATAGATGATGTTTTGTGGGCAAAACAAGACCCTACAATGGCGGAAGTCCCAGAAATGGAATAAGTCCTATAAACGCTCATCCACTCCTGAGATAAAGGTAGTCGTTTCAAATAGGGGGCGTATAGAACAGCACTCGATGGGAACAAATAGTCAGGCCTGTGTGGGCATCGATGATATTGCGATTCATTTTCCACGTTTGTATATGGATATGAAGGATTTCGCGGAATTGCGAGGTGCTGATTTTGGAAAATTAAGCAAGGGACTAGGTCTTGAAGCCATGGCAATTCCCGATGTCCATGAAGATACTGCGACGATGGGAGCAATGGCAGTTATGCAAATTATTGATAGAAATGGTCTTGATCCAAATTCGATAGGACGAATGTATCTTGGAACAGAATCTGCTCTAGATGGAGCCAAACCTACAGCCACATACATTGTCGATATGCTTACACAACGGTATCAAGAACGCTTTGGCGCTAATTGTTTCCGTAATTGTGATGTCGTGGACATGACTTTTGCCTGTATCGGTGCAGTTGATGCATTACATACTACTCTCGATTGGGTTGCTCGCTCGACTGAACACGATGAGCGAACCGGAATCGTCATTTTTTCAGACAATGCAAAATACGCTTTGGAATCTTCAGGAGAATATACTCAAGGTGCGGGTGGTGGTGCATTATTGGTTCGTCGAAACCCTCGCCTTCTTGAGATTCCAGATTGTATTGGTGTATCGACCACACCAGTGCATGATTTTTTCAAACCACGTCGGGAAGTGAGTATTCGCTCAGTCATAAGCAATGTTTTGCAACTTGCCCAAGAAACAGGCCAAACCATGAAAAAGGGACTTATTGAGCGTATGATTCGACATTTGCCTGAATCAACGGTACGCAAACTCGGCATCTTTGCACACGGTGAAGAGAAAGTCAGTGTTCATCGAGATGACCCAATCTTCGATGGTCAATTTTCTAATCGCTGTTATCAAGATGCAGTTCGACAAGCCTTCCATAATTTTGCTAAAAAAGCCGAAGCTCAAGGGAGATATAATTACGAAAACGACGAACGTCTCACCGAACAATGGTCCCGCATCATTATGCATTTGCCTTATGCTTTCCAAGCAAAGAGGATGTTTCCTGATATATTCAGACACGACCGGCAAGACACCGAATATTGGAAGTCAATATCCGAACAACTTGGCCCCATGCCTGCAGAACATAATTCTGATGACCCCGTAATCATAGGAATATGGGAAAAGGCAATGGATGGTTATCGTAGAGCAATTTCAAAGACGCCTGAATATCTTGAATTCCATGCTAGCAGAATTGAAAAAGGGCAACGAGCAAGCAGTTTGATTGGAAACCAATATACTGGTTCGATATTCCTTGCTTTAATGTCTACATTTGAATCGGATTTAGAAGAAAACAACAATCTTGACAATTCTCTGTTCGGTTTATGCGGTTATGGCTCTGGAGCAAAAGCCAAAGTGTTCGAAGGAAAAGTGAGTCCTCGTTGGCGAGAAGTCGTTTCTCGTTGGCATTTGTTTGAACGCCTCGCTGGGCGAGTTGCAATCGACCACATCACATATGAAAATCTCCACAAAGGTTTGCAAGACAACAGTGTTGTTACGCCTCAAGGTGAATTTGCACTTGTTGAAATTGGTGACAAAGGCGTAGACGAAGGAGCTCGTCGTTACAAATGGATTAGTTCTTAATTAAAATCTAATACCACTTTTCCGCAATTGCCAACTATTGCTAAATCAATAGCTTGTTCAAAATCATCGATAGACATTCGATGGGTAAGAATAGTATCGACATCGATGAGTTCCTGTTTTAGTAAATCGTGCATTGTATCCCAAGTTGACCACATCTTTCGACCATTGATTCCTTTGATGTGGAGATAACGGAACACAACTTCATTCATTGGAACTTCAGGCATTGAGTTTCCATAGACTGAAAGGATGTTGACATAACCACCCATTCGGGTACTGTGGACGGTATTGGCCAGTGCTTGAGGAGAGCCAGAAAATTCACATGAATTGTCAACACCACGACCATCTGTAGCCGCTAAAATTTCTGCTACGATATCATTCTCCTTTCCAATAACAAGGTCGGCACCTAGAGATTTTGCCAAATTCATTCGATATGTATTTTCCCAATCCACTGCAATAATTTTTGCTGCACCCATTGCTTTGGCAGCATTAACGGCCAATAATCCAATTGGGCCAAGGCCGTGAATCGCAACCGTTGCACCTTTGACAGGGCCCCCGGTCAATGTATGAATTGCATTCCCAAGTGGGTCTTGGATAGAAGCATATCCTGGATCAAGGCCTTCTGGAATTTGACGAGCATTGACGGCAGGAATGACGAAATATGGTCCAAAGGCACCGTTGCTATGAACTCCAAAAATTGAACCATTTTCACAAATATGGGCATTCCCTTCATTGCATCGAGGACAATCCCAGCATGCCAAATGGCATTCAATAGCCACTAAATCTCCGAGTGAATGTGAATTCACTCCATCTCCCAATCCAACGATTTCGCCACAGGTCTCATGGCCAGTTATAGTGCCAAGTGGCACATTTTCTCGGCTCCATTGGTCCCATTTCCAGATATGAATGTCAGTGCCGCATATAGAGGTGGAGTGAGTTTTGACCAACACCTCGCCTGCGGCAGGTATTGGGACCGGGTGTTCGATACGAGTAAAACCTCCAGTCGAATCAATTGTTTTGGTCCATGCGAACATGGTTGTAGGTACTTCGTTCATGCTCCCCTCCCTTTCAATTCAGCGCACCCACTCTTTGATTCTTCGCTAAATTCGTCATGATTGGAATTTGTTGGTTTTAGAGGTATGTTGATATGGGAGGCGCGACGGCCTAAAAGCCCGTTGATGTGCATGAAGTACGTTGTGGTTAGCGGGGGAGTCCTTTCTGGATTAGGGAAGGGTGTTACTGCAAGCAGCATCGGCGTCTTGCTCAAAAGCGCAGGGCTGCGAGTCACTTCTTTGAAAATAGATCCATATTTGAACAGCGATGCTGGGACAATGTCTCCGTTTGAACACGGCGAAGTTTTCGTTTTAGATGACGGCGGCGAAGTCGACCTCGACCTCGGGAATTATGAAAGATTCCTCGATATTAACCTCGGTCGCGACAATAATGTAACCACTGGGAAAATATATTCACAAGTAATTGAGGCCGAACGTCGTGGTGACTATCTTGGAAAAACAGTTCAGGTTATTCCACATATCACCGGGGCGGTTCAAGATTGGCTGGAAGAGGTCGCTCACCAGCCTGCAGATGGAAGCGAAGATGCTCCTGATGCTTGTATCATCGAATTAGGAGGGACTGTCGGTGATATCGAATCAGCACCCTATATTGAGGCCCTTCGGCAATTCCAATTCCGTGTTGGTCGAGAGAATGTGACCTTTGTCCACGTGTCTTTGGTTCCAGTCATGGGTCCTGTTGGTGAACAGAAAACCAAACCAACTCAGCACACGGTTAAGGAATTGCGGGGTTTGGGAATTACTCCCGATATCCTTGTCTGTCGTTCATCAGCACCTTTGGCAGATGAAACTCGTGAGAAATTGGCTGCATTCTGCCATGTTTCTCCAGAAGCAGTAATGTCAACACACGATGTACCTAACATTTACCATGTTCCATTAATGCTACATGAACAGGGATTGTGCGACATCCTGAAACTAGATTGCAATGCAACAGATTTACTTGAACGGTGGCGTGTTATGGCGCATCATCTCGATACATTGACTGAAGAAGTTCACATTGCCATGGTTGGAAAATATACCAACCTCTCGGATGCTTATCTTTCAGTAATCAAGAGTTTACAACATGCAGCAATGGCAGTCGATCGGAAATTGGTAATAGATTGGATTGAAGCAAGTCATCTAGAATCTGATTGGAGCGATTCAACTGAACATCAACAAGCATGGGAATCGCTCAAGCAAGCGACTGGAGTATTAGTTCCAGGCGGCTTTGGTGACCGAGGTATTGAGGGCAAAATATTGGCGGCAGAGTATGCTCGAACAACTTCGACTCCCTATCTCGGAATATGTCTTGGATTACAAGTAGCAACAATCGAGTTCTGTCGAAACGTACTCGGATTCAAAGATTCAAATTCAACAGAGTTCGATGAAAACTGTAAAAATCCAGCAGTCATATTCATGCCAGAAATTTCCAAAACCCATCTTGGTGGAACTATGCGATTAGGTAGTCGGCCGACCATATGGCAAGTTGAAGATTGCACAATCCGCCGACTTTATGGTGAGGGTGATTCAGTTGATGAGCGCCACCGTCATCGATACGAAGTAAACCCCGACATGATTGAAGCAATCGAAGCTGCGGGTCTCAAGTTTGTTGGAAAAGATGAAACCGGGCAACGATGCGAAATCTTTGAACTTGAAAATCATCCATATTACATCGGTGTCCAATACCATCCAGAGTTCAAGAGTCGACCAGGTCGGCCAAGCCCACCGTTCCTCGGCTTGCTCAAGGCGGCAACAGGTCAACTGTGATTACGCCTGTTCAATTCGAATTAGTCGTGTGGTTCTAAACCCTTGTAAGATTTTGATAAATCGTTTGGTTTGGAACACTTGGTCGAGTTTTGAATCACCGGTATCGATTCGAACTGCATTGAGACCAATCAATTTTGCTGGAGTAGCCACGCCGAGAATGTTGTCAATACCAATCATTCGTAAGACCTCAGGTGAAAGTTGAAGGTTACCTCTTCCGATGAGGAAACCTTGTCCGCCCATTGGTGAAAGCAGTAACAGTCGTGGTCGTGGTTCTCCGTTTTCGTAGATGTGCTGGTCGATAATTTTGAGAAGTTGTTGTTCATTCAAATCACTGTAGAGTTGCCGGCTACCATTTTCAACAGGTCCAAGAATATCGATGCCCAGTAATGTCATTTCCTCACCACAAAACTCACCTATTCGCCGCAATGTTCCTCCGCTGCCCCAAACAATTAGCAAATCTTCATCTGAAGTGAGAAGAGATTTTACATGCTGTGCTAATCCTTCGATTGTATCAGATTCACTTGTTCGCTCGACCTGTTCTTTTGCACCTTGCATGTATCGAGGGCTGGAGGGTGTCCAAGCCTCACCATACATTCGGACTTTCCATACACCTTCTTGATATATTTCTTCATCCAAGTCCATCACCTCGGTAATCGCACAACGTAAGTCTCCAAGAAGAAATGCTAAGGTGACTTCAGCAGCCGCTTTCGGTGTTGTCGCAAAACACCCTGAATGCATTTTGACTCCACCTGGGACGCCGATAAGAGGAATTTCTTGTGCTTCTTTACTGATACTTTCCAAGGCATTGGCGATGTCCCGTGTTGTTCCATCGCCACCAGCGTATAGAATCGCTTCAGCACCTGCTTCAACGAGTGAATGAACCAATGAGGTAGTGTCAACAACAGAGGTTTCTTCTGGCGTTATTCCGATGCTCTCAAAGCTCATTTTTGTGTCATTCTTTGGAAACCAAGTTGAACCCATTCGCCCATTCCATCCGATACAAGTGAGTTCAACTGCTGAACGATTCAATGAACCATTGAGTAGAGTTTTCAAATCTTCAAGGGCTTGTAGCATTCGTGGGCCTGCTCTGTCTTCTGCACCAGCAGCACGTGCTTCAGCAGCACGTCCATCACTTCCTTTGAACCCTAAACGCCCACCCAATCCGGCGTCTGGATTGACCACGATGCCGATGCGCATAGACATGCGAAGCGTTCCCCCTTCAAGAAGACCTACACATAACATCGTAATACTTGTAGTAAGAATCGTACAATTGGGGCGAGTATTGATGTGCTCTACCCTCTTTGGCTAAGACATGAGTCGAAGGAAGCCTGCCGCCCCCACTCTTGCAGATGCATTGGCCAAAGGGTTTGAGAATCTTAAGTCAGATGATTCAAACCCACCTTCGGTTGAGGAACTTTCTGAGGAACCGGAACAACAAGAGCCTGTTGTTGAATCTGAACCACTTTCAAAGCCGCAATATGGCCGACCTGCACAACATGTAGGTCAACAAAGTAGTTTTGTTGTAAATGCTAAAAAGTCAGAGGGAGAATCTTCTGATGAGGATGAAGTCACTGAAAAAGTCGTCTCAAAGCATATTGAAATCCTTGACAAACCAAGCACTTCTATCGGGGATGATTTTGATGTTGAATGGTAAGCGTTGAAACAGGTTCTTTGAGTAAATACTCCAGCAGGGGCTGAAGTGTTCTTGGTGACTGCTCAATATTTTCAATTGTATGGGCATTTCCTAGTATATCCGAGTGATGGTTTGATGAAGGGAGAACAACCCCGTAGGGGTTGAAGGAGAGAGCAATATGGCACTCATCAACGTCACCCTACCTGATGGAACAGTGAACGAATATGCTGCAGGAGTCACCTGTGCAGAAGTCATTACCGACGCATTGGGCCGAAAACACGGCTGTTTAGCCGCTCGTCTTGACGGTGTTGAATGCGATTTGTCGAGAGTGCTTGATGGAGATTGTTCTATCGAAGGCATCCTTACTGATTCTGATGATGGCATACACATCCTACGCCACAGTGCCTCTCATTTGTTGGCTCAAGCTGTGATGGCACTTTATCCAGATGCAAAACCAACGATTGGTCCAGCGATTGACCGAGGTTTTTACTATGACTTTGCAATGGAACAAATTGTTGAATCAGACCTAAAAGCGATTCAAAAGAAAATGCAAGAATTAGCTCGTAAGAACTTCACAGTCCAGCGAGTCGAGTTAACTGATGAGGAGTTGCAAGACCATTTCGCTGATAACCCTTACAAACTTGAAATCATCAATGAAAAAATAGAAGATGGTGGTGGCTCAACAATTTACAAACAAGATGATTGGTATGATTTGTGCCTCGGGCCCCATGTTCCAAACACATCACGTTTGATGAATGTCAAATTGACGAGTATTTCTTCAGCGTATTGGAGAGGAGACCAAGACCGTGAACAATTGGTTCGTATATACGGCATTGTCGAGGCAAATAAAGAGGCACTCAGAGCAACACTTGATCGGCTTGAACAAGCAAAGAAAAGAGACCACCGCAAACTTGGAAAAGATTTGCAATTATTCCATATCGATGAAGAGGTAGGCCAGGGATTGATTCTCTGGACGCCGCGAGGTTCAATCATTCGGCAAGAATTACAAGATTTCATTTCTTTCCATCTACGCCGACAGGGCTATTCACAAGTATTCACTCCACATGTTGGCAAACTCGACCTTTACCGTACTTCTGGCCATTTCCCCTATTACCAAGATTCACAATATCCACCACTCGTTGAACGAGATTTAATGAATAAATTGGCCGATGAAGGCTGCACGTGTGGAGAACTTTCGAACTTGATGAAAAGCGGAGACATCGATGGTTACATGCTCAAACCGATGAATTGTCCACATCACGTCAAAATCTATGCGTCACAAATGCGTTCTTACAGGGACCTTCCTCTTCGTTTGGCTGAATTTGGCACGGTATATCGTTGGGAACAATCTGGTGAAATCTCGGGTATGACTCGTGTACGGGGTTTTACCCAAGATGATGCTCATTTGTTTGTAACCGAAGACCAAATTGCAGAAGAAGTTCTTGGATGCATCGAATTAGTTCAAATTATTTTTGACAAACTTGGAATGAATGATTATCGAGTTCGGGTCGGTTTGAGAGATAAGGATTCTGACAAATATGTTGGGGAGCCTGAGCGTTGGGATAAAGCAGAAGATGCTTGCCGTGCGGCAGCAGAATCTCTCGGCGTGAATTGGTCTGAAGAGCCTGGGGAAGCCGCTTTTTACGGTCCTAAAATTGATTTCGTCGTCAAAGATGTGATTGGACGTGAATGGCAACTTGGCACGGTTCAAGTGGATTATAACTTGCCAGAACGCTTTGGTTTGGAATACAAGGGTAGTGATGGCGAAATCCATCGCCCAGTAATGATTCATCGGGCACCGTTTGGTTCAATGGAACGGTTCTGCGGAGTTCTGATTGAACATTTCGCTGGAAAATTCCCTACTTGGTTGACTCCAACGCACTGTCACATCATTACTATTTCAGAAAAACACACTGCATATGCTGATGAAGTCGCAGAATTACTCCGGGCAAATGAAATCCGAGTCGAAGTTGATAATGGCGACGATACTATCGGGAAGAAAATTAGAACTCATCGGAAGATGCAACCAGCGTACATGGTCATTCTTGGTGATGGAGAAATTGAAAGTCGCACTGTTAGTTTACGTGCCCGAAATGGCGACCAAGTTAGTGGCATTCCACTTGAAATATTTGTAGCAGATTTGAAATCTGAAATTAATGAAAAGGTTGCACAGCCGTCTTTAGCGATTTCACCGAATGAAGAGTGAGGGGATTTCATGACAGCACCACCAATTGTCAATGGGCTCACTCCCGCTGCTTTAGTGCCGTATATTCTAGCAGCTGTAACCGCTTGGATTTTCTGGTCACGTGTGGTTCCCCGACAATTACGGGGGCTACAAGTTGCTTTTGAAACCGGAAACAAACGATATGAAGTTCACCAAGTAACATCGTCGACCCAGGATGCACGAGATTTGCTTACTTCTCGTGGTATGTATTCAGGTGTGGCAACGTATATTTTTGCCTTGGTTGGAGCGTTATTGCTGTTTTTCGAATTTATCATGATACGATTGGATTTGTCAGAAGGTTATCATGCACCTTCGTTGAGTATTGCCTTGGTATTCATCGCCTTACCTGCGTTGATATCCTCGGGAACTTCTCTCGGTGCTCAAATCATCAAACCGATTGGCCAAGACCGCGCCTCTTTGCAAGAATCCGGAATTTGGCGAAGTTATACGTATGTGATGCTAATGATTCTCTGGATAGGCTTGGTATCAGCACTTTATCTTCTTTTAGATGTCGCAGGTGTCGATTCTTCACGTCGTTTTAGTATTGCAGCATTTGCAATGTTCGCGCCTTCGATTCTTGCATATGGCCGAATTCTAGGTTCCTCGTGGCAAGCATTACACCAGTCCTCTCGGAAAATTGCTGGTGGTGAACCCTCTCCATTCCACAATCACGTTCCAAGTGCAAAACAACAAGCAATAGCACAAATTGTTAATTTCAACTTACTTGCCATGCCTTATGTGGCTTTGAATACACTTATTTCGCTGTTTGTACTGCTTTATGACCCAAACATGCTTGTTCACACAGACCGAGTCCTTGAATTGCCAGAATATAGGGTTCAAACGACCTTTATGGAGGAAGGCGGTTTACTCGGATTTGGACTTATTGAACTGTTTTCGTTTATTCCACAGGATGGGATTCGAGTTCCAATAGTTTCGTTCGTCCTGTTGTTTTTGTTAATGAACGTCGCTCTTATCGGCTTCCTTTTTGTCTATGAAGTCGCTCGTATTCTATTCCTCGATGTTCAAGATGTCTCTGGCAAAGGGGGCATAAAATTGGCTGACAGTCGTTTGTTAAGAGCAGAACCAAGTCAGCAGGCAAAGGTTCTCAATTTTTGTTTTACAGGATTTGCAGGGCAATCAATGCTCTTGCTTGCATTGGCCATGATTACATTTTGGGATTCAAGTTTCCTCCCACAAGGTGCTGCTTGTGGAAAATGGGAAAATACAGTTTGTTCTGTAATGGAAAAAGATGCACTTGAAGAATTAACCTGGATGCTTGCATCCGGTGGTCAAATTGCATTCCTAACAATTTGGATAAGATCTCGCCGTATCGGTTTGAAATTGGAAGATATTACCTTTGATGCAGCAGTTGGTGAAAATCGAGCGCGCCTCTCTGAAATGCAAGATATCATTTATCTCAAACAAAAACCCTTCACGGATTTGATTGCCAATGATCAATGGCCCAAAGCACTCGATAGATTGGATAAGATTTACGAAGGGCATGGCGAGCAATTAGAAGGTCTAACTTTAGCCCGTAAAACCGATGCTATGATGGAATTATATGCAGGATTGGGGCGTTGGAATGAAGCAGAACAAGAAGCGGTATCTCTGCTTGCTTTACGGGGTGGACGAGAGGCTGAAGTTGCTCGTTTAGTGCTCACAGCAGCCAGTTTATCACAACGTGATTACGCAGAAGCAAAGCCGCGTTTGGATTTATTAAATTCTGATGATATTGAAGCAGCACGTCTGCAATGGGCAGCCTCTTTGTTCAATCCTAAACATCGAATATTGAAACCAGAATTCAAAGCACTACTATCCATCGATTCAGTTATGAAACGTAATATCGAACTCGTTCAACGTTTCAAAGACGGCATTGCTCAAAGTAAATACAAGTATCTCAATACCCCTCCCGGTCGGATTTTCTTGCTAGGAGATATTGCTCGAATGCGGTTAGAAGGAACCCCAGACAAAGCTCTAAATCTGCTGGAGGGATTCATCAAATCCTTCAAAATATCTGATTGGACACATGGAGAAGTTGTTCGTGCTCTTTTACATATTGATGCAGGCCGAATCAATACTGGTGTGAAATTAGCCGAGAAACTGGCATCAACACACCCTCGGCACCCCCATGTGCGAAATCTCATTGGAGAACTTGCAAGAGCAGGGCATACAGAGATGCTTCCATCTGAAACAACCCCTATTGAATGGCTAAATGACTCAGGCCTGGATTGGCTTGATGGATGGTCTCGAAAGCATGTTGTAGCGCCACCTCCAACCTTTGGTAAGAAACCATTAATTCGGCATGCATGGAATTCAAATGGATGGACTGCATTTGATGGTTCGGGCAGTCTTGCTGGAGCAATAAAGAAAAAATCGAATGGTTGGAAAATCATTCAACAAGTTTGGCCTGATGGATTACCGATGTGTATCCATACACATTTGACAGGTATCGTCATCACGATATCAGGTATGCCCGTTGATCTTGGATTCCCAGGCACTCTTGACCTCAAAACCATCGAAAAGAAAGGTTTGTTGGAGTCGTAATCTAAATCTTTCTTCGCAGACGTTCCATTGCAGCATCTGCCTCGGCAAGATGGTTGAGACAATCCTCGATACGACCACCTGCCAACGCTTCACCTGAAAGTGCAATTGCTTGCTCACAACCGCGTCGGTTTTCATCTTCAATTGAGATTCCATTAGCATCACATTGATTGCGAAGAACTTGCCATTCTTCTAAGACAAAATCATACAGTTCCAGTGCTTCATCACTTGCTTGGCCTTCATTATCAAGGTCGGTTGTCATTGCGTCAAGCAATACATTTGCTTGGGTCCACTGTTTGAGATCTGCAGCATCTTCTAAAGCCGTAAGTCGCTGTTCCCATTCGCTCTTATCATCTCGGTCTTTATACTGTGCAACCAATTTTTTCTTTTGCTTGAGGGCTCGTCGAACATTATCCATTGCAGCACGCTCTGCTTCAATAGAACGAACAACTCCGTCTGCTAATCCTATGGCTTGACTTGGATTTCCATCTTGAATGGCTTGTTCTGCCCGCTCTAGCCTCTGAACCATTTCTGATGTATCAAGGCCGTCGGTTTGTTCTAATTGTCGCTGTGCTTCTTTAGCGGCTTCCAAGGCACGACCTTGCGCATCTTCATCAGCCAATAATTGTGGTGGAATTACTATTGCAAATTCATAGGCTTGACGTGGCGCTTCACTGGCTAGTTTCTTTTTGGCATCTGCCAAGAGTTCTTTCAAATGTTGGACACTTTCGGCAGTATTATCGGAAAGTAATCGACTTGCTTCAGCGATGGCTTGTTCTGCTATTGCCCACCATTCAATGATATCCTGAGCCAATTTTTTTGATTGCCGGAACAGCATTTCTCCTTCTCTTAAAGAGCCTAGCTTTACTTCTCGAACGCCCATGTCAAAGGATTTACGAGGTCGTTTTGCCGTCGGGGCAATCGATTCGGCTTTTTCGATTGCTTGTATCGCATCGGCTTGAATAATTTCTACATCGCCACTTAGAGAAAGTGTACGTTCGATATTTTCCTCGGCCTCGGCAAGAAGTTTCATGCCGTATTCTGGGTCAATATGGCCTTCTTCTTTAGCAGTCATCACTAAACTCGAGGCTTGGTCAACAGCAGCGCCTTGTGCTTTTAGTTCTAATAATTGATGTTCTAATTCATCTAAACGCTTAGCAAAGATTTTTCGCTCAACCCTTTGATTGTCACCGACAAACCAAATGTAGGCGGTTGCTATACAACCCAACCCCAATGATGCCAGTGATACTAACCATTCATAGGTCATCGTTTCTGGAATTTGCCCAACGAAAAGAGAAAATGCTGCAATGACGCCTAAGCCAGTCATTATTGCTCGCCATCGCATTACATCAAGACCGCCCTGTAAAACAGTGCTAGATGCTTGAAAGCATGCATAGGCTACCAAAGCGATGAGGCCTGAACCAAGAGTCGACGCCGATTCCTCAAGGTTTAGGTGCCTTGAAGCAATAATCAACAGAACAGGCCATGCAATGCTAGCGAATGAACCAACCCTAGTCCTTGCCTTAGCATCATCAACGATTGAGTCCTGCAAAACCAAGCCATAAGCAATGATGAGAAGAGGGTATCCTAAACCTTCGAGTAACCCTGAATTGCCTTTAAAGGCTGATTGAAGACTTGGCCACATCAGCCATATCGCACCAGCAAGAATGAGCAATGCGGACCCGCTCGTGAGGCGGTCAAGTCGCTTTTGTCTCGATTGACGGGCGGCAGTGATTGCTGCCTCGATATCCGCCCATGCATCGAGAGCCATAATGCATGTCGGGGCCATCTCGGTCATAACCACTCCGCTATTTCGTTTGTATCCCCCCTTCATCGAAACAGTATTTGAAACGATGGAATCAATCATTTTGATGGTAATGTTCATGGGTGTCTTCGCCTGCCTTTAGATGAAGGAAGAGAGCGTATGGCTGGACTCATTACCATGGACGACTTGACAAATGAACAGATTATCGACATCTTAGGGGATGCTGAACGCCTACTGCCTGTTGCACGGGGCGAGATTTATCTGCCACTCTTGCAGGGAAGAATTCTTGGGAATTTATTTTTTGAACCAAGTACTAGAACTCGAATGTCTTTTGAAACGGCAATGAAAAGACTTGGCGGCGATGTTATCAATCTTGGTGATGTGAAAACCTCTTCTGTTGTCAAAGGTGAGACTTTGTATGATACCATCCAAATGGTTGACGGTTATACTGACATTATTGCAATGCGGCATCCACGCCAAGGAGCGGCACAATACGCTCAAGATGCAGCCCAAGTTCCCATTCTCAATGGTGGTGACGGAGCAGGACATCATCCTACACAAACGATGTTGGATTTGTTTACTATCAAACAAGCACACGGCCATCTAGATGGATTAAGAGTCGTCTTAGCAGGAGATTTACGTTATGGTCGAACAGTCCACTCTCTATCTCATGCCTTGGTTAGATTTGGCTGCGACCTGATATTTGCCAGCCCTGATTTATTAAAAATGCCAGAAGAAATTGTTTCAGATTTACGTTCTCATGGCGCTAATGTCACTGAAACTGAAGACTTGTATGGTTCGATGGCAGAAGCCGATGTAGTGTACATGACTCGAATTCAGAAGGAACGGTTTGCTGATGAAGATGAATATGCAAGATGCGCTGGAGCATACAAACTTCATGCGCGCCACCTCAGCGAAGTAAAACAAGACATGATTGTCATGCACCCTTTACCTCGTGTCGATGAAATCGACCCATCTGTCGACAAAACTCGCCATGCAAGATACTTCGAGCAAGCCTTTAACGGAGTAGTAGCCCGTATGGCACTCTTATGTCGCTTACTCGGCGTCCCCATCCCCGCTAAAATTGAAGGAGGTGCTCTGTGATGTCCAACGAACACAGTATGCGCAGAGTGACCGCAATTCGAAATGGTACGGTCATAGACCACATTCCATCAGGACAGGCCATGCGAGTTCTGGAAATGCTTGGAATTGGAGCCTCAACTGCAGTTCCAGTCTCACTAGTGATGAATGTTCCATCTAAGAAAATGGGCTCAAAGGATATTATCAAAGTTGAGGACCGTGAATTAAATCAATCTGAATTAGACCGATTAGCATTGGTTGCACCTGATGCCCATGTTGCAATTATCCGAGCCTATTCAGTTGCGGAAAAACTGACAATTAACTTGGGCCAAGAAGTAGTAAATGTCGTTCGGTGCACTTTTTCTAATTGTATCACTACAAATCTTCGTGAACCACAACCTCATCGCTTGAAAGTGGTTCAACGAGATCCTTTGCAATTGCGTTGCCATTACTGTGGTCGCCCTCAGAACTTAAGCGAATTAGCCAACAATGTTCTATGAGTTATCGCTCATCAATGCTCGCATATCGCATGCCTTGCATTGCTTACTCGATGTTAGTTCACCACATGATTCACAAGGTATTGGTGGGGCAGGACGTGCTTCGACACCTCCTAAATCAATGACTTGGTCTCGCAAACCTTTGATGTTATCAGCCATCCGTAACAATCCATGACGAGTTCCAGGAACATCAGCTTCCATTTGTGCCACCATTTCGCGATGACGCCATCGCAATGCGCCTTTGGCATGAGGGCACTCTTCGTGATGAAGGGGTAAATCACGATGCAAAGCATAGAGGTGAATTTCTTGTTCAGGAATCCATCGCAATGGGACAATACGAGGTGCAAGGCCATCGACAGGAGTTGTCGTATGTGGTGCAAGGCGTAATGTCCGTTCCAAATCTCCATTGGTCATGTTCATGAGTACTGTTTGAGCCATGTCGTCTAGGTTATGTCCTAAAGCAATATAATCGGCATTTACTCTTTTTGCTAAATGATTGATACCTTGCCGCCGAAACACGCCACAGTAGGAGCATGGCATCCTAGGGGCGTCTTTATTTTCTTTGACCAGTCCAGGAATCCGGCTTGCAACTTCATCCATTTCTTTGAAACTTAATTCCGGATAAGAGACAGTAATGAATTCGACTCCTAGACGGTCGCACAATTCTTGAGCACATACCAAAGAAGGTGGTCGATAACCCTCAATTCCTTCATCAACGGTCCCTGCAATGATTGTCACATCTGGTCTTTGCCCAAGGCGGTCAACTAAACTGTCAAGCAATACAGCAGAATCCTTTCCACCTGAAATCGCTACAAAAATAGTGGTTTCTTTTTCTCGGGGAAGTTTCAACTGTTGCCTAAGTTCCTTTCCAATTTTTTTACGAACGGATTTCGCCATGTGCTCACTACACAAAATGCGCCCTGAATAGGCTTGTTCAAGGATTGAAGGTTTTGAACAGCTATCGCAGGTTGGCACTGAAAAAACCGGTTCCACCTCCTTCGCCATGTGTGCTTGCGTGCACCACTAGGGTTTGAGTTCACCGCATGTTTGATGAACGATACATTCCTCTTCGTATTTCCTTGGATTGATTTTCCAATTGATTTTTTAATTTTCCAATTGAACTTTTCATTATATCTCGCAGAATAAAATAACAAATCACCCCATAATAATAGTATTTCCAAAGCGCGGAAAACCGTTCTCAAGAGCCCCTCCGCGCAAAATATTTTGAATCTCCAGTTGGAAAATCAATTTGGGTCTTCAAATCCCCCTTTAGGGGGATAAAAGCGCAAAACTACTTGAAGGCTACAGCATAGACGGGAGATTTGAGAACCATGCTGCAACGAGTACTTGCCGGATTATGTCGCCTTGAAGGTGTTAATCAAGCAATGCTAATAGACGACACCGGCCAATTATTGGCAAGTGTTGGCGAAGAAGGAATCATGCCACCGTTTGAAGACGCTGTGGAAATGATACACGTAGCCCAGGAAACTGGACATTCTCTTGGCCTTGGCCAAGTCTATGAAGTGTGGATTGAAAGTAAGAATAGGATGGTTATTGATGTGACTGCTCCAAATCGAATCGTAGTATTGAGTGGCGACGGAGGGCGATTGGCCCGATGGCGACATGCTCTTGATCGAGACCGCCGAATTCTTGCGACAACCCCCAGAATGTGAGTGATACCATGTTTAACCTACCAGAAGGAACCCCGATTGAAGAAGAAATCAATGTTGGAAGCGGTACTATTCAGCCGTTTGACCACGGCGTTATTAGTACATGGATTGGGCGTAGGAAAACGCCTGCTGGACATCGATTAGTCCGTGCTGGACGAATTGTTGGTTGGCTTTCTGAATCCGGTAAAGGCAAATTACTGCTTGCCGGTAAAGAGGCTCGACTCCGTTTGGAAGAAATTGAATCCAAGGAAAACAGTCGATATATTGCAGGTGAATATTCTCTAGCAGGCCTTGGCAGCGTCGCTCAAGTCATACCGGAAGCGTTTGAGCACGCAGCAGACCGACAAGGATTAATCGCTCGTGGCGATGCAGTCGTTCGGCTTCTTGCCCGTGACTTATCTGCAGTACTACGAGCGTTGGTTGAACGAGATACAGTTCGTGGAGCGATTGCCATTGACCAGGGCATGCTCATCGACAGCGTTGGGGAATTGCCGAACGATGCCGAAACGCTCGCACGAGAAATCCATTCCACCCTTGAAGCAATGAATATCAGTATTGTCGAAGATGACAGCATTACTAACGGAAGTCATTGGACCATGCACCACGAGGGCGGTTCACTTCTTCTTGCTCAGGCAGGCGATGTTTCGCTTGGTGTTTGGACTGAAGCCAATACAAATCATGCTCGATTAATCTCTGCAGCAGCAGCAGTTCTCGAAGGTGAACTCGGTGCAGTAGGTGCATCTGGAGGGCCATTGCCGGATGGATTCGTTCTTCGTGAAGGTCGAGGCGGTCCCGATGCCATCCTCTCTATGCTTACTGCTGGTGTGAAGGAAGAAGTCACTGGACATCTTCAATCCGGTCAATCATCTACTTCAGTCTCGGTACTGTTGGCTCGAGGTGTGCCGGTTGGGATATCTGCTCCTGAAGGTCAATCCTTGGAAGAAGCCATGCTTACATTCACCGATTCCTCTCGAATTCTCAAACTTCACCGTTTGCCAGTAGGCACTATTGTTTCACGTGATTCGGGAACGGTTGAAGAGTTCCGTCTCGATGATTTCTATGAATTGCTGGTCACCCTTCGAACTCGTTCAGAGAGTCGACGTGCAAACCTCAAGAGTAAACTCATCGATTTATTTGGATTTGAAATCGGAATGGAACAATTGAGGAAGAATCGCTCCAGTGCAACCTTCTCTGAAACCGTTGAAGTGGTAAGTGGTGGATTGCCTGGTGAGGCCGCTCAAACCTTGGCCGTTGATTCGGGGTTGCGTCGAAGATTAGAATCTGCTGAGCATAAAATCAATGATTTGGAAAAGGAAAAGGCTGCTCTTGCAAGCCGACTAGAAGAAGCACAATCTGGGAAGAAAGCCGCACAAATTCTTGCACGTGAAGCATCTGAATCTCGACAAGAGTTCTTGACCAAGGTCGAATCATCCAACTCTTCGCTCGATTCATTGCAACTTGACTTGGCTGAATCCCGTGCTGCTTCTGAACAAGCAGAAAACCGAGCTGAACGATTAGTAAAACGTGTCAATGAACTCGAACATCAAGTAAGTGTTCGTGCTGCTGAACTTGCTAAGGCACTTGGCGATGCCTCATCAAGTGAAACATTGCGTTCTGCAATTGAAGAATTGTCTTTGAAAGAAGCACAATTGAATGCTGATCTTCTCGCAGGAAGTGAACGCCTATCCACAATACGACAACAGTCCGAAGACGATGAGCGCCGACTACGTGTCCTTCAAGAGCAAGTTGAAGCAACACGCGAACGTCATACCCGTGTACAGGCAGAATCAATGCTTCTTGAAGAAAAAATCCACACTCAAACATCCGAATTAGAATCAATTGATGCTGAAGCAAAGGCTTCTCGTCGTCGTTCTGAAGAGGACCGCACCAGACTTAGTACTGATGAAGCTCGCCAAGCACAAGTTCAGGCCGAGATGCGTGAATTGATGACTGAACGCCGTCAAACCTTACGGGAACTCGGCGATTTAGGAGCACGTCGCGGCCATGCCGAAGCCGAACTCATCTCACTGGTTGAAAGGGCTGAAGCCCTCTCACAAGCTCACGAAGATGCACTTTCAGACATTCAGGAAGCAGAACGCCTGCGGGCTCGTCTTGCTGAAGAACCATTGGCTCAGGCCTTACTCGATGATGCTACGACTTTCGATGGACTTGGTCCAGTTCTTGAACGCCTGGAAAATGCTCGAGCACTTGGCTACTCAGTAACTCTTCTAGACCGAGCAGTTGAACGTGGTTTACAAGTTATTCAATCGACAGTCGACCATGTTGCTGCAACACCCCGTCACCTTCTTTCTAGTGAAGTTATGACTTTGCTCGAGCGCCAAGTACCTCAAACAGCAGGTGCAGTCCGGGGACTTGCTCGTTGGTCTGTTCAACAAAGACTTGAACATCAACTCGGCGAAACAGTCGGTCATGTTGTGATTGACTTGGAACATTTACTCGAAGACTTCGACCGTTCAATAACCATGTTGCGCCGACTAAGGAATGTTTTGGAGCAACTAGTCCGACTAGGAGCGCCGCCTCAGGAAGTTGAAGCTTTACTCAATAATTGCACTCGTCCTGAAGCATTGCCGAGTATCGCACAAGCCACACGGAAGTTGATTCAAGTTGCACTTGATGACATTTATCTTGAAGCCGACCAAAGAGATGCTGGTGAAGCAATTGCCCTCGAAGAAACTGCACGTGTTTTGGAAGAATTAATCACTCAACTCGATGCATCAGGACTTGCGGATGGTGTCCCACGTGGAATGCTTTGGGAGTTTCAACGCGATGGCTTGTTGCCCTATGAACGCAACACTATCCCTGATGCACAACGAACGCCGGTTGAAGAAGAAATGTTAATCGACATGGGTTCTTCACTTGCCGGAAATGTTCCTGTTTCATTGGATGCTGTTGAAAAGCAAGCAACAACTGATGATGCTGGTTGGGAAAACATGCCAGTTCCAGTCGATGAAATCGATGAAAACGAGGCATTGATTACTCCAGAGGCAGTTGTTGCTACTCCGTCCAATGCATCGCTTAATCAAAGCGATGAGCGTGCAGAACTAGAAGCGGAATTAGCGCGTTTAGACGCTTCATGGAATCATCGCCAAGAACCCGCGGCTGAACAAGCAGTTGACCCTGCATTAGCCGCACTTGAGGCACGATTATCCGGTCTTGATTTCTAAGGTGTGATACGATGTCATCTGAAACAACCACCCTTTTGCATCGCGAAGAGTTGCAAGGAAGGCGATATCCATTGTATATCGAACGTCTCCTTCTAGTATTGGTCTTGATTGGAATCTATGTTCTTCACCCGAAGGTTGTCTCATTGATTGATGGGACATTAGGTATGCTTGTAGCATGGTGTGGGTTGCCGTTATTTTTACTTCTATGCGCAGAAATGATTGGGCGCCTTGTCCAATCAATGCACAAGGATTGAATCATCAAATATCTACGATTTCTTTCGACTGAGAACTTTCATCTTGTGTGCGCCGCGCATAGATGAATCCCCATATACGCTCCCATGGCACAAAGAATCTGAGGAGTGCCATGATACTCAAGAACATCGCAGCAGAAATGACCAAGCCATATGTCAGTGAGAGTTCAATAGATTCTGAAATCTGTCCAGCCCACTGACTACCCGTTGAATCTTTGACAAGATCTAAAAGAACGCTGTGGAAACCAAGAGCGACCATTGTCGCAATTCCAGTCAAGCCAAGGAAACCAAAAGTGTGCCTGAGATGGGTGTTGAGAACATTATCCATTTGTCGAACATATTCTGGGTCACGCTTACATGACTCAGGTAGGCGGTATGCATATTCCAAATACCGTATTACACCAAACGCTGATTCTTGGAAAACCATGATGAGAACAGCAATCATGATGAGGGCGAATTGTTCCTTTGTCACCAACATCAATCCAAATATGCCAATGGTGGGTTCACTAAATTGTGCACCGATAGCACTCACCGAATTGCCATAATCTCCAAGTTGGCCGTTGATTAGAGGGAATGCAAGTATTGCATGGATACCAAGGAACAGGAGAGTAAATCCAATCGCCCAAGCAATTGAGCGACGAGAAAGTCCCCAAATCCCCCGCACACCCATAATAACCGGTAAGAGGTAAAGGAAGAGAATCATCAAAGACAAAATCATCAATAATGGCCATTCCAAAGTACTCAATTCGCTGGTGTTTGGTAATCTTAAGTCAAAACTAAACAACATTCCTGTGAGCCATGAAAGTAAGAGTTGGCCGACTAGAACGACGATGAGTGTGATGATGAAACCCAATTTCACTCGTTGCTGAATGACCGGTGTTTGGAAGGCAAGGAAAGCCATACCTCCACCAAACGCTAGTCCGAGAATCAATGGCACAAAGAAACGTGTTAACCCCGTTCTTCCTTCCCCTGTAATCCAATCGCCAATCGGTAATTGGTCCCCAATGAGAATCTCGATGGTGTCAAAAAGCATGGTATGGTCGATTGAGCCGACGACATAGGTCGAAACGACTTCTAGATACATGCCTATCAAAGCGATAGTAGCAATCACTTGGAGAGTGATGATTTGCCACTGCTTTCTCAGCATTTTCAAATGTAATGTACGTGGGCGGATTTCACCACTAATGGTGACGTCTCCTTGGAGTCCTACATCATCTGCCATCTTAGTACCCCCTCACTTGCATCAATGCCTGAGACAAATCCATGTCCGGCATCCAATCGATGACCATGGCTCCCGAGCCAGCTAAAGTTGTCAAACGGTTTTGACGTTCAAGTTTGAGAACTTCATAGGACATACGAGGAATACGACTCACCAAGCGTTCAAAGTCAATACTTGAAGGCGAGAGGACGGTTACTTCATGGCCACGCCCAACAAGATCCCGAACAGCAGCAGGTACTGTCCCATCACCTTCACACGAAGAAATAATGAAAACAGGACTTCCTCGACTGAAACGGCCACTCAATGAATTGGTCACTGCTTGAAGTGGCATAGTACCTTTAGGAGAGACGCCAGCAAGTGCACTTAGGATCTTAAAATATTGTTTATCACCGGTATCAGGTGGGAGATAGGAAAGGTTGTCATCAAAGATGGCTAAGGCAACAGAATCACGTCGTTTGAGGAAGAATGCTGCGAGGCTTGCCGCAGATACAGTACCCATTTCGAGTGGATTTTTCAGAACAGTTCCGATTCTAGCAATATCTCGGCTATCCAAGAGAATATACAGGTCAGTTACCGCATCACGACACTTTTCATTGACCATCAATTCACCCGTTCGAGCAAAAGCTTTCCAGTTAATGTTCTTGAAAGGGTCACCAGGGACATATTCACGAAGTGAATAAAATTCGGAACCTTGTCCAGGGGTTCTTAGAGTAGTAGCCCCAGTATACATTTTCGGTGTTCTAGAGCGAAGGAATGCTTCTTCTACTTCTTTGATTTGAGGGAATATGACGATGTCACTGTGATGATCAACAAACATTTCATCCACACCAAGATTGAATGTGTTTTGAGAACGAAGCGATACCGGTCCAATCGAATAGTGGCCTCTTAACGGGCAACGTAGAACATATCGAATCCGAGCACTTTCTCCAGGGCGCAGATTCAAACGCATTTGATTAAGGCCACTTCGAAGTTTCATTTCATGTGGGATGTTATCGTAAACTTCCAACAATTGCGTGTTTCGGTTTGAACGATTCGTAACCAATAATTCGACATATAAATCATCGCCTTTGTATAGATTATCAGCCGAGAGAGTTCGTTGAACTTCTACATCACCATGTCCGGATATCCAAGAATTCACCACAATAAATGCAATGAATGAAATTCCAAGAATCATCATTTGAAGATTAGCAATCATCATGCCGATAAGAATCAGCGCAATGCCGCCAGTGAAAGTGAATGATGCCTTACGCGTCCACATAATATCACCTCAAGTGCGCCCCCACGCTTTGATTCGTTTGACAACAGCAACAGTCTGTTCAAGTGAATATTTTGTTGGTTCAATTGCAAATTTTGCCAACACAGGGTCATTGATGAGCGTTACAAGTTCCCGAGCTGGCATCGCATGGAACTCTTCACGACTCAAACCATTTTGGTTACGAACCTTAGAAAGGAACACTTGGCGAATTTTGTCTGTTTTTGCATAGTAAGTGTATCTGTTTGCATCTCCAAATCCATAGTAGATGATACTGAACACGTGACGCCAAGGCTCAGGATCTCTTTTCTTGATAAGAACCGCTTCAAAGGCGATAAAGAGGAGAAGGAATAACAACAGCATTGCCAATCCTTCACCGGTGAAATAGACCAAGAGGAAGTAAACAGTATTGTAAGAATCTGCAACTAAGGCATTTTGTGGATGCCGTGATTCATCAAAAATGACCATTGCGTTTTCTGCAGGTTGCCCTTCTTCTCCAATATTGGTCGACATCAATGCTTCAGCAATAAAATCCATAGCCCATTTCCGATTATCATTTTCAGGAATACACTTTTCATTTGAGGTGACACATTCGTTGGAGCCATACAATGGATTATTTGGGTCATTGAAACCTTCATAGTCATAAATAGCATTAATCAATGCTGAACCATCGGCCATAAACACAATTCGTCCACCATCATTAGGGTCGCATGATTTCCGAGCGCATGCTTCAATGCTCAAATTGAATTGACCCCACAAATCGGGTGTTTCAGATGTTATCTCATTGCCCACCCAAATCTCACCATCACCATTTACATCGACGGTTGCTTCGTTACTTGTTACAGCACGAATAGAAACTTCTGAGAGGGCACCGTTAACGCCAGGGATAAGTTCCAATGCAGTGATGTTATTGAGCAATAATTGATAGGTCGCATTGTATTGAATTTCACCATTCTTCCAATGTTGAGTGCACAAGCCAGCATCTTCGAGCGGCATAATTTCGCCGTCTAACAAACTACAAGGATGTGCCCCTTCTCCATTCAAACCACTCCACCTTTGGTGGACTGAGACGGTTTCAGGGTCAATGCTGCTTCCATTCATGCCACATGGGGTTGCTTGAATACACATCCAAATATAGTTGTAATCGAGTTCTTCGACATAGGTTGTGTCATAGAGTTGGTAGCCAGTATATCGGACTCCATAGGCTTGAGCAATACTTCCAGCAAAGCCATAATCATCAAGGACCAAGGCAGTTCCACCAGCATCAACAAATTCTACAATCGCATCAATTTCTGAGGGAGAGTAACCATCTTCAGCGGCGATTGTGATGAAGCCATCGCTGTCAAACTGGGGCAATGAAAGCGTGTCACGCTCAACTCCAGCAAGAATATAGGTCGTATTTCGTGGATCTTCAATATCAGCCAGTAAGAGGGGGCTACTCACCAACGAGCTGGTTTGAATGCCCATGTCTTTGATGTCTTGTCGGAATGCTGACATATCATTCCAGTCGTCATCATAGGCAGAGAGTTGGTTTGTATTGGAAAGGTTAACAAAATTGAGTAAAATACTCATCAACAAAAGAACCATTACAAGCCAGAATGCGGCTTGAAGACCGATTCTCCGGTAATTGAGATTTATGTTGTCGAGCATAAGTTCACCTTCTAGAGCACTGTTCCGACATAGCCACGTGATACATTGGGTTTAGAAGGTTGTTATTGCGTGGGAGGTAAATGCTCATCGATGGAGGAAATATTTAGGGCACAAATATACCTTTTTATCGCTTTAAATGAACTTTTGAGGCAATTCGTGCAACTTCATCAACAGGGATTTCCATCAACCCGTCAGCCATCTCCCAAGGTAGTACAGTTGGGTCGAGGTTTTCTTCGATTTTTACTCTGATTCCTGAAATTGAACCAGATTGTTTGTCAAAGATAATATCTCGTAGTATGCCAAGGAGTTGACTGTGAGAGTCGATGACTTCACGACCAACAATTTCACGAGCAAAGACAGCCATTCACTTCATCCCTCAGTTACATACCTACCACATCGATGCAGCACATCAATGCGTCGATTCAAGGGGCGTCCTCACATCGTTTCCATTCCGAATCCGGTGTCGCGGGTTCGCTTGATATTGGAGAGTCCAGAGGTCAGCAAAGTTTCCATCTTTTGATAGTAAGCAAGCATTTCTGGATTCACGGTTGGGCGGACTCTCTTAATCGCTTCTTCGAAATGGGTCTTAGTGACCTTTTTCTTATTTGCGCGCATACAGATGAGTGCCGCTTCACGACAAACCGCTTCAATGTCTGCTCCAGTGAATCCGTCAAGTCCACCAATGATATCTTTGAGAGAGAATTTCGACAACGGCATACCTTGGCTATGAATATTGAAGATGACTTCCCGTGCTGATGCATCTGGAGGAGGGACATGTAGTACACGCTCAAATCGTCCGCTACGAAGAAGTGCGGGGTCAATCATTTCTGGTCGATTAGTTGCTGCCACAATAATAACACCATCCAGAGATTCAACACCATCCATGCTCGCTAGCAACTGGTTGACAACTCGATTGCCAACATCGCTACCCTCGGTTCCTGAAGATGAACGCATGCTTGCGATTGATTCAAACTCATCTAAGAAGATAATTGCTGGAGCGGATTGTTTCGCTTTCTTGAAAATTTCACGAATACCCCGTTCGGATTCTCCAACCCATTTAGAAATCATTTCAGGGCCTTTGATACTGATAAAATTCGCTTGTGCTTCGTTGGCAATTGCCTTGGCAAGTAGAGTTTTCCCAGTCCCAGGTGCGCCGAATAGAACAATTCCTCTCGGTGGTTTGATTCCAAAGTGTTCAAAGAGCTCTGGTTTGGTGAGTGGCCATTCAACGGATTCTTTGAGCCTATCTTTGACTTCTTCTAAGCCGCCGACTTCATCCCATGTTACTTTTGGAATTTCGACATAAATTTCTCTAAGTGCTGAAGGTTCAATGTCCTTAATAGCCTCGCGGAAATCATCCATTCTAACTTCCATCTTTTCGAGAACTTCAGGAGGTATTGTTTCCTCTTCCAAATCGATTTCCGGCAGATAACGTCGTAGAGCCTTCATTGCGGATTCTCGAACTAGTGCTGCCAAATCTGCTCCGACAAACCCATAGGTATTGTCGAGAACCCAATTGATTTCAAAATCATCGGAAATTGGCATTTGGCGAGTATGAACATCCATGATTTCACTGCGACCATCACGGTCTGGTACTCCGATTTCTATTTCCCGGTCAAAACGTCCAGGCCGGCGTAACGCAGGGTCCAAAGCATCTCGGCGATTGGTGGCACCAATGACGACAACATTGTCTCGGCCTTGCATACCATCCATGAGTGTTAACATCTGAGCAACAACTCGTCGTTCTACCTCCCCACTTACATCTTCTCGCTTAGGGCAAATGGAATCAATTTCATCAATGAAGATAATCGCTGGAGCATTTTCAGCGGCTTCATCAAAAATTTCTCGAAGTTGCTTTTCCGATTCACCGTAGTACTTGGAGATAATTTCGGGGCCGTTAATACTCTTGAAGTGAGCATTCACTTCTGTTGCAACAGCTTTGGCAATCATCGTCTTACCAGTGCCTGGGGGGCCATGAAGAAGAACTCCCTTAGGCGGGTCAATACCAAGACGACGGAATAATTCAGGATGTTTAAGTGGTAGTTCAATCATTTCACGCACTTTTTGTAATTGCTGCCCGATTCCACCAACGTCTTCGTAGGTAATGCCTTCTGATTGTCCAACATCGACATCG
Source organism: Methanobacteriota archaeon (assembly GCA_018662825.1). Taxonomy (GTDB): domain Archaea; phylum Thermoplasmatota; class Poseidoniia; order Poseidoniales; family Poseidoniaceae; genus MGIIa-L1. The sequence continues at coordinate 31,962 of JABJFI010000039.1, forward strand.
TCCACTGCTTCGTCTTTGATGACAATATCAGTGTCGTTGGTGACCTTGACAATGCCCTTTGGAGTTGTTTGAATAACTGCAAATGGTAGGGCTTCAGCAAACAAAGTCATTCCAGGGATGAAGATTCTATCACCTTGGACGACCGGTCGCTTGGAAAGACCTCTTCGAGCAAAACCTTCGATACCAGGTCCGAACTTGACTTTTTGTTTATTTGCCATTACGGGAGAAAGAATAAGTTTGGTACATTCTTTGGCTTCGACTTTGCTAACAGTGACGCGGTCGCCAAGACTGACTCCAGCATTTTTACGAATAATACCATCAACGCGAATGATTTCCATTTTAGCATCTTCAGGTCTACTCCGCCAATAAATTGCAGCAGTTGAACGCTTTTCACCCTTTATTTCGACGATATCACCGGGTTTTAACCCAAGATCATTTTCACCAGAAATACGAGCCCTTCCATGACCTACATCCGATGGAATTGCTTTAGATACACGTAACGACATTGTTTTCTCATCTTTCGCCATATTTTCACTTCCTTTGTTGAATCGTCGAGCCTATTTAACGATGGGCTGACCGGCTCTGCTCTGTTCGTTTCCGCCGACCCCCTTTTAACCTTAAGTTAAGAATTCATGGACTATACCAAGAAAATTCTCTTTCAAATATGTCCATCAATTTCAAGAGGGGCGTTCCGTTGGCTGTGTCATGGTTCATGTTCTTGAAACAGGTCTCGAATTCCTTGCAGCAGAAAATCCAAACGGCAAACCATCTGTCAAAGGATACAATATCATCGATGGCCAATTGACGTTAGCGAGTGATGGTGAAACATTCACTTCCATTAATCCAGCCATTCTCAACGACACGCTTGGACAATTTCCACTTTCTACTAGAGACGATGTTCACGCTGCTTTGGATGCCGCACATGCTGCTTTCCCAGCATGGTCTGCAACTCCTGCACCAACCCGTGGCCAGATCATTGGAAATATGGGTCGTTTGTTAATGGAGCACAAAGATGCAATTGTTGCCCTTGAAACCCGAGAAATTGGAAAGACATTGAAGGAATCTGCAGGTTCTGTCCAAGAAGCAATCGATACTTGTTTGTTTTTCCAATCGGAAGGACGTCGTCTTTATGGCCAAACAGTAAATTCTGAATTGCCCGACAAAGAATTGTTCACTTACCGTCGTGCGCTCGGCGTTTGCGGTATTATCAATGCATGTAACTTCCCCGCAGCTGTACCGTTTTGGAAAATGATTCCAGCGATTATGTGTGGGAATACATGTGTATGGAAGAGTCCTCAAGACGCTCCACTTCTTTCTTTCGCCCTTGCCCGTATTATGCATGAAGCAGGATTGCCAAACGGTGTGATAAATTTGGTTCACGGAAAAGGCAGTGGTGCAGGTCAATTCTTAGTTGATGCAGTTGATGAAGGAAGAGTCAACAAGATTTCCTTTACAGGCTCAACAGAAGTTGGAAAGATGATTGGTGAAGTCTGCGGACGAAACCTTGTATCGTGTTCTTTAGAACTTGGAGGAAAGAATCCATTGGTTGTTATGCCGAGTGCAAACCTAGACAATGCTGTTGAAGGTGCTTATTGGGGTGCTTTTGGAACTGCGGGACAACGTTGCACTTCACTTGGCAACCTGATTCTTCACGAGGATATCTACGATGCATTCATGACTAAATTTATGGCAAAGGTCGAATCGACAACGATTGGAGATTCTCTTGCTCATGATGGTGTCCTTTATGGCCCAATGTTGTCTGAAAAATACGCAAAAGATTTCCTTAGCGGAGTAGAGATGTGTATCGCATCAGGTGCCAAGCAAATTTTCGGCAAAGGACGAATCACTAGCGATAACCAACCGTCAAACTTCCTTGGGACCGCTGAAGACGGCGTGTTCATGTGGCCCCATGTCTTTACCGAAGTAACCGAGGACATGGATTGCTTCCACGAAGAGGTCTTTGGACCAGCCGTTACAATTTGTAAAGCAAACGATTTCGACCATGCGCTACACTTGGCAAACGCAAGTCCATACGGATTATCTTCAGCAATATACACTAACGACCGCCTTGAAGCATATCGCTACAAGACCGGAATCAAGGCTGGAATGACTGGAATCAATAATTCTACTACCGGCGCTGAAGCACATTTACCGTTTGGTGGTGTCAAAGGTTCAGGAAATGGTACCCGTGAATCAGGAATTTGGGTTATCGAAGCCTATTCATATTGGCATGCTGTCAACGATGAACTCTCTGGAAAACTCCAACTTGCTCAAATGGATGTTGAAGAAGTTGAGATGGCTGAAGCAGATGTCGATTGGACTCAATTAGCTTGATGTCAACGAATTTTGGCGTCGAAGTTTCCGAATGAATTTGACCGATGATGAAAAGAAGTCAACCCCCTTCGTCAATCCATGGCGCAGGAGGTGAGGATGCTTGGAACTGGAAATGCCTTCATGCCTTATGGGCGGTATCATTCTTTTGCGATGATTGATGGCAAACACATCATCGATTGCCCACCAACTGCAATGGCGAGTTTGCGAAGAGCAGGTGTTCCTTTGAGCGATATTGAAACACTTTTCATCACTCATACCCATGGTGACCATGTGTTTGGTTTTCCTTTCATTCTTCTCGAAAGACGCTATATCTCCGACCGAGAAATGCAACAACCCCTCACGGTTGTTGCGGCAGAAGGCGTCAAAGAAATTTTGTTGAATCTCTGTGAATTAGCTTACCCAGGAAGTCTCGAGGAAATCTTTGCCACCATAGAGTGGAGAACTGAGACTGAAGGGGCCCTCAAGTCCGGTTTGAGTTGGAAACGATTTCGTGTTCAACACGATGAATCAGTAGACCCGTACGGTTATCATTTCAACGCAGGACAAGTAGGTAGTTTTGTCCATAGCGGAGACTCAGGTCCATGTGAAACATTGCACAATGAAATTCTGTCATCTGACATGGCGATTCTTGAGATGGGATATCCAGAGTGGGTTGATTCAGACCATCACCATAAACCATCAGATATTCAATCACTTGCTGAACGTGCAAAAAATGTCCCACTTATTATCACCCATACTTTTGTAGATCAGCCGGGGGTAAATTCGGTTCCAACAGTTACCGATGTATATCCGAAACATCCCCCGAATGTACATCATGCCGAAGATGGTCTTCGGTTAATTTTCGGAAAGCAAGGTTGGGAATTTTAAGTTTGGAGAATCAGTTGAGTTTCTTTGACTACAATGGACGGAAAACGGCAAGAGTTTATGTTATTTTTACGAAAAACTGGATATTAATTTACACCCTTTATAATGTGGATTTTATTTTTACAAGTGATTCAAAAAACCCTCGCCATCATCTTTCAACGGGCATACTTATGAGGGGGACTCGGACTAACGCACATTATCGCGCAAGGCCGTTATCGGCATCTGTTCGATATTGCAATAGAGAAAGGGGCAACCGACATGAACAGAAACATTTTCGACGACTTTCTTTCTCGTCAAACACTGTTCATTAACAAAGAAATTCTTCGACACGACCACTTACCTCAACACCTCCCTCACAGGGATAAAGAAATTGAAGCCATCGCTTTCAATTTGGTTGAAGCACTGAATGGGCAGATACCATCGAACATGACTCTCTACGGTGTCACCGGTGCTGGAAAAACTGCAGTCACTAAATATGTGTGCAATCAACTTGAAGAAAAAGGAGCAGAAAAAAACCGTAGTGTTCGTTCCATCATGGTAAATTGTCGTCAAATTGACACCCAGTACCGTGTCTTGAGCCACCTTGGTAATTCTTTGCGCGAAGAACACGAAATTGATGAGATTCCATTCACAGGTTGGCCAACCGATAGGGTGTTTGGTGAACTTGTTCGTCGTATGGATAAAAAGGGTGGAGTTTACATTCTTGTTTTGGATGAAATCGATCATTTAGTTCGTAAAGCAGGCGATGACCTTCTTTACAATTTGACCAGTCTGAACGCCTCGCTGAAATCTGCACGAACGTGCGTAATTGGAATTTCAAATGACCTTAAATTCACAGATTTCCTAGACCCACGAGTTAGGTCAAGGCTCGGGCAATTGGATATAGTCTTCAACCCATATGATGCATCTCAACTTCAAGATATTTTGAGACAGCGTTCTGATGGTTCATTGAAAGAAGAAATATTGGACGATGGAGTTATTGCATTATGTGCCGCACTTGCCGCTCAAGAACACGGCGATGCACGTTGTGCGCTTGATTTGTTACGTGTTTCTACCGAAAAAGCCGAACAGAATGGCGATTCAAAAGTCGGTCAACGGCACGTTCGAATGGCACAGCATCAAATCGAACGAGATCAGATGATTCCAGTTATTTCGTCATTACCGAGTCAGCAAAAACTTGTTCTCGCTTCGGTTCTGTTGAATGAAAAGAATGGTCTTCGTAATATTCAAACGGGTGAAGTCTATGATGTCTATCAACAAGCATGTCGATATATTGGCCATAATGCATTGACTCAAAGACGCGTATCAGGTTTGATTTCAAATCTTGATATGCTTGGATTAATTACCGCTCGTACAATAAGTAGGGGCAGATATGGTAGAACAAAGCAGATAAATTCCTGTATCCCACAAAACGTCGATGCACAATCAATAATGATCGAATCAGAAGCAGAAATGGAAGAAGTATTCGTTCGCCCATACCGGCATCAATCACGACTTTGAGGCGTGATATTTGAAAAAATGAGCAATCTTGATGCTTCGGTGTTCTTATATCCAAAAGGCAGGTGGGCGAGTTCATGAGCACAGAAGAGAGCGACCCTGCCAGCAGTGTAGTTTTGATGCTATTGAATCCTTCACGAAGAATGGCAAATTGGTATGCATGTCTTGGAATGCTCGGAATTTTCCTTGCGATTCTCAACATTTGTGGATATATTCACCCAACCTCTCACCTTTCATGGGGAGGTTTGTTGACGTTTGAAGCAACAAATGCTGCTTTTGAACCCAAAAGTAACGAAATTCAGTTTGTTCTTTCCGATGCAGTATTCATTGGACTTTGCACGGGACTCTCTGGAATCGGATTCCGAACGATTAACAATGATAAAGACGGAATCGCAGGTTGGTTCAAAAGTTTACTCGTGAATGAAACCTGGCCTGCTTTGGCCGACCCTGAATTGGGTGGATGGAACAAACTATTCGGTGCTTGGTCTCTATTGCTTGGAATTGTGTTTTACTTCTTCTATGGAATTTCCTATACCGGATGGATTGACATTGGCGTCTATTCCATGAGCGTTGCACTTATCGCTTTTGGACTTGCGCTATTGATGGCTGCAAACGCACCTGAAGGCGACGACAACTTGGATTGAACTTACTTTTTCTTCTTTCCAAATAATTTCCGATGACCGTTTACTCCGCGTAGTGCATCGAATATCCCCAATAACATTCCTTGCCATAATGCAATACTCCATCGCAGCGTGAGATTGCGTATTTTGAAAATTGCCAATATTGACCAATTGCCTTGTTTAAACGCTCCACGATTAACCACGCCAAGTGGACCACGCCATAGAATGAATTCGTGAATTACCATCAAAACACCAGTTGCCAGCAAGAGTCGAGTCTGCCACCATGTTTTGGCAACTTCCCATGACCAATCGGGTTGTGTGATAAATGAGAAGAGAAATGGGATTCCTGATATGAGGGCCATAGCCCAAAGAGGAAATACAGTGAGTACAAAAGTTGAACTTCCGATAAAATCCAATTCTGGTCCGAGTCTTTTCCTTCGAGGGAAGTGGCGGACAATACGCATGTGAGCTCGAGCATCACGCCTCCGCTTTGCCAAAAACCGTGAAGATTTGATTTCTGGGACGTGGTGTACTACTGCATCAGGAGCATAGACAATCGTACCACCATTTGCAATAAGTCGCAGACTGACTTCCATATCTTCCGCATGATACCACTTTGGATTGAAACCGCCAATCTCGAGTAAACTCTCACGTTCAAACATAGAACAAGGACCATTTGCTAGACTGGTTTGACGAGGGCGAGAACGGTATTTGGTTGCTATTTCAACTGAACGAACGCGACTGACTATATCCCCTGCATGTTCAAAAACAGTACGACCGGTTATTGCTACAACTTTTTCTTGTGGGTCTATTGGTTGAATTTCCAGAACCATATTTGTAATCCAATTTGGTTCAGGTCGAACATCAATGTCAGTGATAGCCACCCAGTCGCCTTTCGATTGTTTGACAGCCCATTGTCGTCCAGCAGAAAGCCCTTTTGCACTTTGAGTGTGAATTCGAATTGGAATGTCGCACTCTTTATCCTTCCAAGCAAGTAATTTTTCCTTTGACCCATCGCTTGACCCATCATCGATGGCAATGATTTCTAATGGTCTGTAGGTTTGAGAGATTAGAGATTCTAAACATCCATCGACCCAATCGACGCCATCGCGGACACATACCGTGACACTAACCATTGGTTGGTCATCCATTATGCCACCTCAAAAAGAGAAAGAAGGAATCGGCATCGTTGTTTTACGTCCAAAGTGGTATATTGTACGACAACTCCTTTTTTGGGTTGGCCATACAAGACCAGGGTTCCTATTGGGGCTAGGCAATGAATTACGAGCGGAGCCAAGTCTTCCTCCCCCTCCACTTCCAATACAAGCGTTTCTTCAGCAAGTAATGCGCTTGCAATCGCTTGGTTGAGAGACGGTGTAAGGTAGCCAGCGGGATTTTTTGCATGTATATGGTGGTGAAAGTTTTGAATATTCACTTTGAGGTTTTCTTCAAGTTCTGTTCGTTTTGTTTGCCCGTCGATGAGCGCAATATCAGGCGTTAGTCCCATGTCGAGCATGGTTTTGGTTGTGACATCCCCGACGGTAATGATTGCTCCATGAGGTGAAGGCAGCCCATCCAATGCTGCAGCCATACCGATTTCAGGGTCATCTTCTGGCCCTTCAAACAAAACACCCATTGGTGTTTTGAGTTCAGTATCGAGTGCAGCGACCATTTTCAAACGATGAGTACGCAATTTTTCAGGCATCCACGGGTGGCCTTCTCGATCCATGTGTCCATTTCGAATGGCAGAAGAACTGATAATCCCACCTTCTATTGCATTAAGATGCATCACTTCAATGATGTGTAATTGGGGTAGGCCGTTTACCACGCGCTGTTCATTGATTGAATTACACATGCCGATAGTTTCTGGTGTTGCAACGATGGCATCGGCAGTCAAATGATGGCGTGCAGGGCCATAGGTGTCGTTGAGTTGATGAACCGAAACTTTGCAATCTGAGATTTTTTCAGCCCAATTGTGCAATTCGTTCATACGTTCATCAAACGGTTGAATAAATGGAGATTTTTCATCAGCCATTGAATCTGACGTGATGTGGATTTCTATTACTTCAGCATCTTTACTAGCCGCATCGAGTAGTAATCGGTGCCCAGCATGAAGACGGTCAAAAGTGCCTCCAACAAGACAGCAGCGAAAACGCCGAGCAGAGGGCATGAAGAGATGTGGATGGAACCGCTCTTTGATTGCATCGCTTCATTCAGGGTGAATCGAAGCGATTTTGGATGAGCGAGCCATCAGCGAGGAGCTGTACCCCGACGCGTAACGGCCCTTTTCATAGCAAAGCTCGAGGGCCTGACCCAGCGTCAGGGTTTATGCTGTCCAGTTGGTTGGTTGTCTCGTGTTCATTCTGACGTCGCACGAGGACCCATTACCTACCGGTTGGTTTACCGCCTTGCACCGAAGGTCATTCCCCGAAGGGTCGCTTCAGTCTTCGATAGCGGACCGTACCATTGGTATCGGACTTCACAGCAATTTTCACAGTAGCTCTGCCAGATGTTGCGGGTACGGCAATCGATTCCTGCGGCCTACCCCTTTTCAAGTCATCGAATCATTCTAATTTTGAGGCAAAGTAACGTGCATAGAGTAATGCGCCAATCTCTGGATTTCCTTGACGAAGTACATCAAGGCCCATATGAGGCCAAGATTCTACAGAGCGTGCTAACCAACCAACGAGTGGATGAGTACGACCATAGTGGACAGGTTCTTGACGTTCGTATGTGGCTAGCATATCATACACATCTAGTAGTGCAGATTTCCCTTCATTCTCTTCAATTAACAGAATATGAAGCACATCATCGAGTCCAACTCGTCCTGAAGGATATGGTATTGGCCATGCAGGCAATCCACCACGCTCTCCAGCAGGTCGTGTTAGTAGAGCAGGCCATGGGAACGGTGTTTTTGCCAACCACCGTCGCCCTGATGTAGATGAAAGCTGAACTTGTAACCAATCACCAGCCCATGTCCTCCACCATGTTGATGGTAGTTTTGACATGATTTGACGAAGGAATTCAGGAGAAATCGGTTCATTTGATTCCATATTCTCAAGTAAACTTCCCCAAAGATAGAGTACAGAACCCTTTGGATGAATTTTTGCTGCTGCTTTGCATTTGATGAGACATTCTTCAACATGAGTTGAGAGGGGATTTCCAAGCGGAAACAAGGATTCCAATACCCGTTCAGGCTGGTGTGGGGCATCGACCCAAAGGGTGCATGCCTGTTCAAGAAGTTGATGAAATTCTTCAGGTAATTGTTCGGTGGAAAGCAAAACCGCTGTAGCCATCCAAGGGCCGAGTACATCGTCTTGAAAGAAATATTCGTATTTTAGTATCGATTCAATATTTTTTGTAAACCTTTGGCGTGTTTTTTCCAAAGCCTCCTTACTCCATTGTTCCGAGCCTTTGGGCATTGCACTGATGAGAGTAGCAGTCTCACATAATTCAATGGGCAGCAAATCAGCCCATCCTTGAGGTAGAATTGCCCGCAATCGGATCCAGCGTGATGTACGATGCTGATTGGGTGTGGCTATCCAAGCAGCCAAAGGATGTTTACTCTCATTGAGATTCGCCCATTTTTCATCTCCTTCAGGATAATTGGAAAGTGCATACCACATTGCTTTTTGTTCAACAGTGTTGGTTTCAATTCCTGTAAATATGTCTCTCCTCAACTCATCGCTGTTTCCCCAAGCCTCTAACAGTTCACTAGCATTGAGAGGTACTTCCTCATGTGAGTTCTGCTGTGAAAATACAGGGTTTGATTGGAGCAAACTGATAGGCAAACTTTTGTCTCTACTGATGATTATCGCTGCCTTCATCAATGTTTTTCGAGTTTGAAGAACCGATGTAGCAGATTCAAGTGTTCGGTAATTGCCGTTTGAGGTGATTAGTATTCGACAGCGGCCGGATGACAGTATTCGCTCTAACATCCGCCGATTCTCTTCAATGGGATACGGCCATTCCACTACACACTCTTGGGTCGAGTTGTGGAGGAACCATTCCAGTAGGGCCAGTGCGCCTGCATTCGACACACCTGAGAAATTGATAGTCGTGATAATATCTCTGCTTTTCCATTCAACAACTCCAAAATCAGCGAGTAGTTGTCGTTGAAGGGCAATCGGAGGTGCACCTCCTTCGGGGGTGAGAAGTTCAACTCGCAATTCCTCATATTTTTGGAGCAGTTTTTCTGCACTTAATCGTGGATGTCGATTTCTTAGCCAAGGGTGAAGGGCTTCGTGGGGCAAAAAACGAGAAGTCTGTTGTTGGGGCTGTTCTTCAAACACAAAAGCGTTTTTCCGCAATGCATTAAGCGCCATTACCCGATTAACAGATAGTGTAAGGTGTGCATGAACACCAAGTTTAGGAGATAGTGAGATTCCAGTGCCAGTCACAGTCCCGAGTATGTTTTCCCCTTGTACCAAGGTGTTGGGTAATGGGGAATGGTTTTCAGTTTCAATGTACCATGTCCCAGGACTCAGTGGCCACTCGTGGCTCGAATCGAGTAAGGTTGCATGAACAATTCCAATCCTATCAACCTCCTCAGTCCATTCTCCAAGTGTGCCTCGGAGATTTTGTGGAGCGGGTGCATCAGACGGCTCTAATTTTGAAAGTGTGTACCATCGAATATTTTCATCACGTTGAACTGCCCAGCGCCCCCCCTTACTTCCATTGGAGAATGGGGCGGTCTTTTTTTCGTCTGAAATCCCTTGATTTGGTAACGGGAGCAGTCGTGACCGAGGCGGTTTCACATAACCAAGTAAGAGATGAGGTCCATCTTGACCCAGGACGATGGCTTCAGCCTGTGACGGGATGTCATTGACAAATGTACGAATCCTTGCTACAGCATCTGACGCTAAACGTCTTCGCCCTATGTCGTTGAGGCGATGAATTGCACCCCGAATACTCCCTTGTTCTTCTCGACTGACTTCTCCACGCTCTCGAAGTTGTCGCAGTGCCAATGAAGCGTGAGGCATTCGCAACTGCAATGATTCGGCAATCTCGGAAACCGTGCCACCACCATCCATAAGCCAATTGAGGACGCGACGTTGATGGCCACTTCTAATCCTCTCGCCTGACATCAAAAGACACCTTGTTTGCATGTAAGAGCCTCTTGTTGATAAAAGTTACACTTCATTATGCTTAATAGTTACAATTAGTTACACATTTCCACTGGAGAATGTATCTTTTTACTTACATTCATTAATCAAGTGTGAAAAATACACCTCTTATTGCATAGCAAATGTAACTATCAAGTAATTTCTATGGCAAGGGTTATATGAGCACCCTCGGTCATCTGTCTCAGTGGCCCCACGCCCTTATGGGAAACGGCCTCATGACAGGAGAAATAATACATGAAAACAACCAGAATCAGAGAGAAAATAAAGAAATTCTTAGGAGATCGACCACGTAACACTGCCGAGATTCTGGAACATATCAACAGTACCATGCGGCATGGCACTACAAGCCAACAACTCGGTAACGTCCTTTCAAAGGACAAAGACATTGTCAAAGTTGGCTACATCAAGCGCTCTGGGATTCTTTCAGGCGGCTATGATATTTGCGAATGGGCTACCCGCAACTGGGTTTCTTCAAACTGCCCAGGATGGCAAGAAGGAACACCGATCATCATCGATAATGACGGTAATGTCACCACTGGTGCTAGAACTGGTCGAAGTCTTTGAACATCTCAACACTTCAACACCCTTGACAAAGGGCATCTCGACTTAACGGGAGATTCAATAAGGGGAATCATTTGGCCTCGCCATGGATAACTTGGATAAGACTGAGAACTATACCGTCCGCGACATGAGTTTGGCTGAACAAGGTGCTCTTCGAGTTGATTGGGCAAGAGCTAGAATGCCAGTAATGGCCAAACTCAAAGAAGAAGCTGAACGTACGAAACCTCTTGCAGGAATGCGTGTCGCCGGTTGTCTACACGTGACCAAAGAAACCGCTGTTTTGATTGAAACCATTGGTGCCGCTGGCGCTGAAATTTCATGGTCTGGTTGCAATCCTCTTTCAACTCAAGACGAAGTCGCCGCTTGGCTTGCTGCTGAAGGATACTCCGTCCACGCTTGGCACGGGCAATCGAATGATGACTTCTATTGGTGCATTGACCGAACTCTCGAATTCAAGCCAACTCTCACACTTGACGATGGGGCAGACCTCATTGTTCGTGTTCACGGCGAAAAATCAGAATACGCTGCAGGCGTAATCGGTGGAACCGAAGAAACCACAACAGGCGTACACAGACTTCGTGCAATGGCTGCTGCAGGCGACCTTCGTTACCCTGTTCTCGCAGTTAATGACGCAGTTACCAAGTGGGATTTCGATAACGTCTATGGAACAGGCCAATCTACGCTCGATGGAATAGTTCGTGCAACATCTGTATTGATTGCCGGTAAGACATTCGTCGTTGCTGGTTTCGGGCATTGTGGTAGTGGACTTGCAATGCGTGCTCGAGGTATGGGCGCTAACGTGGTTATAACTGAAGTTGACCCGCTTCCGGCACTCCGTGCTGTGATGGAAGGATTCCGAGTTATGCCAATGGAAGAAGCCGCAAAGATTGGAGATATTTTCTGCACTGCAACAGGAATGGAGGATGTCATCTTTGGTGCACACTTTGATTCAATGAAGGACGGGGCAATAATTTCTAACACAGGGCACTATGATTGTGAAATCAAAATTACTGACCTTGAAGAACGTGCAACATCTGTTCGAACAATTCGCCCGAACAATGAGGAATTCCTCATGCCTGATGGTCGTCGTATTTTCTTGCTTGCACGTGGCCGCTTGGTTAATCTTGCAGCAGCAGAAGGCCATCCATCCGAAGTAATGGATATGTCCTTCGCAAATCAATTCCTTTCACTTTGCCGATTGGCAGAGGAAGGAGCCTCAATGGGCAAACAAGTGTATGATATCACAACCGAACAAGACCAAGATTTGGCAAAAACCAAACTGGAAACACTTGGCTTCGGTATTGATGTATTGACGGATGCTCAATTGGCATACCTTGATGATTACACCGTTGGAACGTGAGTGAGAGAATTTATCCAGCGTTCAACGCTGTTCACATACTCACCGAGTTTATGCTGTGCCGTTGAAGATAGCCAAGGCTTGTTCAACTGAAGCACCTTCACAGATAATAGCGTGGCAAGCCGCAGTCATACGAACAGCAGCTTCGGTTTCTCGTTGGTGAATATTTCGTCCAGTTGCAGCACCCATGCAATTTCCAACAGATATTTGGTCGTGAAGACGTTGTAAGAATGCATCAGCAGGAAGTGAGCCACCACCAGAGCAAATGATTCCACATCGGCCAGCAGCTTGGGCTGCGACAGCGAGTGATTCTGGTTGGGTCATTCCCGTAAATGCAGCAGGATAGTTCACCTTGGCAAAGTCTGCACCAATACATGCAGCAACACCAGCAGCACCAGAGATGAGTTGAGGGTCTTTTTCATCAGCAACAGCCTTGCCACGAGGATACATCCACACAACAGCAATCATTCCAAGTTCGTGTGCTTGTCGGATGAATTGAGCCGCTTCAGATAGCATTTCGTGTTCGAACTCGCTACCAATGTATATGGTGTAACCAATCCCGACAATGTTAATTCCGTTATGAGTCAATGCCATGACATCATCCATATCCCACATTGCTTGAGAAATAGGGTCTCTTTGACTTGTTTTCACCATGTGAGATTTTGAGTTTAATTTGACCAAATAAGGCAGGTCGGGATAATCTCGAGCATAGTGGGAGATAAGACCTAGTTGTCCCGCTAGAACACCGATAGTTCCAGCATCATGGCACCGTTGCCCGATCTCAAAAAGGTGGGCAGGGTCGTTTGATGTTGCAGGAATCTTCTTTTCACCATCGTAAAAATCATCATTCAAGTGTTCGATTTTTTGGTCACAGGCAAAAAGGTTCATTTTACCAGTACCCGCAGTTGCTGCATCCATATTCTGAACATAGGTGTCAATCAAATCATTGGGGACATCTGCTGGGACATTGTACTTCGACATCATATCACCTGTAATTTGGGCGAAACGCGCCGAGGACTTCAAGACTACGGCTTTCGACTCTGTTGATTTTTTCCCTTTTGAAGCGTGTTTCAATATTCTTTAAGCGGTGAGCGCAACGATTTGTGTGTTCAATAGTCGTCATCTTCTACAAATTGAATCAACAAATCAAACAATCCTTGGTCGGCGAATTTTTCGAATTCCGAGATGATTTTAAACGAAAGAATAATTAGTCCAATCGGAGATATTGTTCCCCAAATAGGAATCCATGCATACCAAGGTAAGGCTGAGTAGGTGAGCCATAATGGGAGGGCGAAGAGAAGTGTTACAACACCAAAAACCACAGATACCATGATGAGAAACACTCGTGCCATTCTTACTTTTTGTGGCAAATTGAATTTGTTAATGGAACTGTGTTGTTCAACCATTTCATTGACACCATTTAACCATTCTATATCGATGCGCTCCTCAAAGCTGCTTGCTTGTTCTTCTTTTTCCTTGCAGGCATTGAAAAAAGCATCAATTTGTTTTTCAGTACAACTATACGATTCGAGTTTTTTCTCAAGTGCTTCAACGGTTGGGTGTTGGTATTCACGGACACCCCAAACGGTTTTTGTATATGCAAATGTGATTTCATCACTTGATTGGGGCAGTTTTTCTTTCTCTTCTTGGGTTAATTCTTTGACTCCATTTGAACTGCTAAATGCACCTTTTATTGCGCCTAATACGAACAAAGCCGCAAGGACTGATGTAGACATGAAGACCAAAAGCGGGGGTAAAAAGGGTAGATAGTTTCCTGGGTCTACATCGATTTCATTTGGATTGTCAGAATTATAGGCAATATCCATAGTTGAATTAACGGGATGGTCTATTTTCCAAACTTGAGATTCAAAATAAGAAATTTCGTCCGAGTCCCTTATATTATAAATTGTATTATTTACCTCGAACCGAAGTTGGTAAGAAATTGTATATTGGGTACAGGTTGAAGTAGTATCTTCACTACTGCAATCATACTCATAAGACCCAAGTTCCAAATTAATAACCGTTGCATTTGTTATCTCCCAAGCCGCAGCATCTCGTTCCAGTTGAAAGTCATCCCAAACCACAGCAGGCCAAATGCACCCCAGTGAAAACAGAATCATTCCGGCGACCAGTAAACCAGCCGGGTGAGACGACTGTTTTCCACCAAGTGTTACTTCCATAATCGATGTCCAGAACTTCTACTACTTGACGGTAGTTTAGGAATAGAGGTATTTCTCTCGTATTACTGATGTTCAGCGTTTTGTCAACATAAATACTGAGAGACTGCATCGACTCAATTCTCTGTCTTCTTCTTCAGTGAGGTCAGTGAATTGTAAACGTTCAATTTCAAAAGAGGGTCCAAAGAAGTGTTCAACATCATGGTCGGAAAGAGCAAAAGGTGGCCCTTTCATCTCCTCTTTTGGATAGTCAAAAGTGACCATCAAACCCTTTGCATCTGCAGTTGTGAGTGCGAGTAATTGCTCGACATAGAGCGTTCGCAGTGATGGTGGAAGAGCAACCAAAGCCGCTCGGTCATACCAAGCAGAGAAAGGGGCATCATCTGGCTCAATTTTAAAGAAATCAGCTTGATAGATGTTGATATTTTCAGCCGTGAACTTTTCTCCGTTATTTACAGATACTTGATTCGGTATTTTCGCCCAATCTTCAAAGAATTGAATGACAGCTTTTTCGACAAATTCAACACCGGATATCCTGTGTCCTTGTTGAGATAGCCAATGCATGTCAAGCGTCTTGCCGCACAAAGGAACTA
Source organism: Methanobacteriota archaeon (assembly GCA_018662825.1). Classification (GTDB taxonomy): domain Archaea; phylum Thermoplasmatota; class Poseidoniia; order Poseidoniales; family Poseidoniaceae; genus MGIIa-L1. The sequence goes on from JABJFI010000039.1 coordinate 47,091, forward strand.
ACACATGGCTCGATGTATCCAGTTGAAGTTTAGACCAATGTTCAGTCAATGCAGGGTTCGCCAAAGAGCGATGAAAACCGATACGGTTCTCATCCCATCGTTGATGCCATATCGACATTCAATCACTGGCCAGTAAAGTTCGCAACACGCTTTTCGACATATGCTGCAATCCCTTCCTTTGCATCACTGCTGTTGAACAGGGATGCTTGTAACTCTCGTTCAAGAGCCAAGTGGTATTCGAATGGAATCTCTGGTCCAGTTTGGCATGAACGCTTGATGTTTCCAACAGCCTTTACTGCCTTATTTGGTAGTGTGAATTGACTGCACCAGTCGAGAATATCTCGGCGGAAATCTTCAGCAGAGCCTTCCCAAATGTGGTTGATGAGGTTGCAACCATGTGCATCCTCAAAGGACATGAGTTCCCCAGTGACCATCATTTCAAGGGCCATTGCTTTACCAATTAGCCGGGTTAAACGTGCTGTTCCGCCAGTTCCAGCAAGCACACCGAGGTTGATTTCCGGAAGTCCGACTTTACCTGCATTCTTTCGAGCAATTCGAATATCTGCGGCCATTGCAATTTCGAGACCGCCGCCAACAGCGTGACCGTTGATTGCACAAACGACTAATTTCGAAGTCTGTTCAAGTCGAGAAAGAGTTTCATTGGCGTGAAGACAGAAATTGTATTTGAAGCCTGGAGTGACACTGTTTAGCATTTGAATAGATGCACCTGCAGAAAAGAAAGATGCACCATTTCCGGTCAAAACAATGCATGTAACATCATCATCGAATCGTGCTTTGACAACAGCAGTGTCAATATCGCACATCATTCCATGAGTATAGGTGTTTGGGGAACGGTCGTTTGCACCTTCGAGTGGGGCACCAGCTGAGTCCGAAGTTAGTTCGATAACTGCGATACCATTCGTAGTAACGCCGTAGTTTACGAGGCGGTTAGGCATTGGTTCAAGTTTGAGTCCGTAGAGGTCGCTCATACCCCGACCACAGGTATTCGCATTAAGAACAAATCGCCTATGGTACTTGAGAATTATTTTCAGTTTCGGTGTCTTTGGCGAATGATACCTTACCACCTTTTCTTCTGTATTCGTTCCATTGTTCGCCAACTGCAACCGCTTCAGGTGATTGTTCCCATACATCACGCTTGAGTGCTTTACGGAATGGCATTCGTCGAACACCTCGGCCCATCGATTTCGGGTCTTTTGTCAGCATAAATGGATTAACTATTCGATACAAAATACTCTTGAAAAGGGACGGGCGGAACAATTTTCCAATCCAAATCAACCCATCACCTCGCTTTTTCTGGTCTTTCATCCATGCATTGCACATTCTCTTGAACATTTTATCACCTACGCGATTCATTAGCCAACGGTTAGCAACACTGGTTCGGACATAAGGCATCAAATGCTTTCTAACATCCGCTTCATAGTCGCCTTTTCCAAGAATATCATTTGCCGCAAGAACGCCCGACCAAACTGCCATACGCATTCCAAAGCCCCACATAAAGTCTTGAAGCCCTCCAGATTCTCCAACGTAATATCTTCCGTCTTGTTTGTAGTTACGATTGATGGTGAAATCCCCTTTGCCGCCAACTCGTTTAATCGGTGTGCGATTGAGATTTGGATAGTGCGCTTCATACCAAGCAATTGTTTCATTGAGGAATCGGTCACTCTTCTTTTGCTTCCGCCATAAACAGGTACAAATCAATCCGATGCCATCAATGATAATTAGATAAGAATAGGAACCCGGGGCTAATTTATCGTTTAATTGGAACCCAATGTGGTTTGGATGGTCTGTTTTGAAAATCTCGCCATAGGCTACTGCAGAAGTTCCTTTAGGACCACAAGCAATAACCATACAGTCCTCTTCTTTGACTCGAGACTTGTAATGGATGTGTGCTCCAGCAGCGAGTGCTTGTCGTTTGAAACCTTGATCTATGGTATGGTCGGAAGTCCCACGCTCAACAATTCGATAGGCGACACTTGGAGTGGTCGCCTGCGTAATTACATCATCAGGATGGATTAGGTCAACAACATCAAATTCTGTAGCTTTGAATTCAGATAAATCAAAACCCCATTCTTTCAATTGGTCAAAAAAATCTACACCCATGCTCCAATTCTCGAGCGCTTGAAAATCACCATCAAACCGTGCGCCTGAATCATCACGAATATCATGAACATGGACTTCTTTACCCGCCTTTGCCAACACCGTTGCAGCGGCAAGACCCGAAAGCCCAGCGCCCATGATGTGGATGGCAGAATCCTCGCCCATGACCTTCCCCATACAAGCGTGAGGTTTGAATGATGCGTTACCTTCGTGTGACCATGCCGGGGCACATTCTCATTGAGGAAGCGGTTTCTGTGCTCGATGATGTTGCTTTGAAAGCAAAATTACCGATAGAGGGATGTGGTGCAGTTGTCTCCTTTTTAGGAATCACCCGTGGCAAAGAGGGCGATGCTGATGTGCTCAGACTCGAATTTGATGCTTGGCAAGAACAACTAGCCACTGTTTTGTATGGATTAGGGGAACAAGCGATTTCTCAATTTGGTGTTCGAGCAGTTGCTATGGCTCATCGTGTAGGGAGTGTTGGCCCTCAAGAACCGATTGTAGCGATACATGTAGCCAGTTCTCATCGCAAAGAAGCCTTCCAAGCCTGTGAATGGCTCATCGACGAACTCAAGAAGCAGGCGCCCCTGTGGAAAAAAGAAGTCACCAGTGAAGGCGAGTCTTGGAAAGCCGGACTCGGTTAAAGGAGAGATTATTATGGATACAAAAATTGAAGGCATTGTAGAAATAGGTTCCAAACCAATAGTTGAGCGACGAGCAACAGCGACAGGTCTTCTTAATCTCAGTCAAACTTCAGCCGAAGCGATTCAGAACAAAGCGGTCAAAAAAGGAGATGTGCTTGAGGCTTCGACCATTGCAGCGATTCAAGCAGTCAAAGACACCCCTCGAATTGTACCTCATTGTCATCCGATTCCCCTTGAAGGTTGTACAGTAAATTGGTCTTGGGAAGGACATTCTCTTCGCTGCACAGTTCACGTTTCAGCACATTATAAAACTGGAATCGAGATGGAAGCACTTACTGGTGTAAGTGCAGGATTATTGTGTGCACTTGATATGGTAAAATCACTCGAAAAGGACGAACAGGGGCAATATCCCGAAACATCTCTTTCAGAAATCAAGGTCGTAGAGAAATTCAAAGGCCAATAACTTCAATTCGTGAAATGATTGGAGTAAAACCTTCTTCAATTCATCCAACCTCTCATCGTAAAGACATTATTCTCTTGCCGAGTGGACACACCATGCGAGCAAAGGCCACCCTTCTTGTTCTTCTTGTAATGACCGTGTCACTTGCAGGTTGTTTTGGAGCAGAAGATGTGACACCAGAAGTAGAGATTGAACCTGAAATCGATCAGCGTATTTTTGTCACTAATGGCAGCGGCATGCCAGTTTCTGAAACACCAATTGAAATGGATTTCGTGTTCAGTGACGTAGGAGAAACCGGTAAAGAACCGAGTATCGGCATTACTTCAAGCGGTTGTATGTTTTTCATCGCCATGGAAAAACCAATGCGTTCATGCGACCATGGCGAAACGTGGGTGGATTCCAAAGACGTGACACAAGCGCCTTTCACCAGCGACCCATATGGTTGGGTGGATTTGGAAACTGACCGAGTATTCAATATTCACATGATGGGCCTCGAATCAACATGGATCGGTTGGTCAGATAACGATGGAGAATCGTGGCTTGGCAACCCTCATGATTCGGGGACAACCCCTCTAAATGACCACATCAAATTAGCGACAGGCCCTTGGGTTGACAGCGGATATGGGATTATAGGTGGACTTAATCCAACATACGCAACAGCTGTTTATTTCTGTTTCAATAAACTCGCAGGCATCTCTTGCTTCACCAGTTTTGATGGTGGAGCAACCTTCGAACTTGGAGGTAATATCGTTGGCCTTGCATCAACTAACGGAGGCCTCCATGGTGCAATTACAACTGCACCAGATGGTACAGTTTACCTCACTCCACGTGTTCCAACTCCAACATTGATTCTTTCGAAGGATAATGGTTTGTCCTGGGAAGAGCGGACAATGGGACAAGACGCTGGAACGCCAGACCCGCGCAAGAACTCGGAAGTAGCGACCGACAGTGAATCGAATGCTTACCATGTTTGGACCGGCGCTGACTTCGGCATCTACATGTCTCGCAGTACTGATTCTGGTGAAACTTGGGAACAGACCAGTACTCGTATCAGTCCTGTTGAAGTCATCTCGACAGCTTTCCCACAAGTCGACGCAGGAGACCCTGGTCGTATTGCCTTCACCTATCTTGGCAGCGAAGACGCTGAAGAATTGAACCAAACGGACATTGACGGAAACAACTGGAACGGCAACCCTCACTATGCTATGGCGAACGTTTCCTACGACATCTACGTCACCTACAGCCTCAACGCACTGGACGAGAATCCAACCTTCCACACTTACCGGTTGTCAGACGACCCTGTCCAAATTGGTAGCATGTGTTTGAACAGCGGTGATTGCCGAACCGATGAAGGTGGTTCAAACCGGAACCTGCTCGATTTCAACGACCTCACCATCGACCTTGAAGGACGAGTCTACATTGCTTTCGCTGACGGTTGCATCGATGCGTGTGCCGCCGGAAACAATTCACAACCAGAAGATTCCCGAGCCGGCCGTGGCTCTGTCTACTTCATGGGCAATGGCCCAAGTTTGTATGTTGAAAAAGGTGAATTGACATCCCCTGTCTCCCCACCGGCTGAATCATTAAACGCATCAACGCTCCCTCAAATCTGTGAAGCAGAGCAATGCAAAAGCGAAGACCAAGAAGTGTTAATGAATGACGAATGACCTCTTTGTTATTCATCAACGACTAAGAACTTCACAGTCAAGGATTAACTATGTTCAGCCAGTTAAACTTGAAGAAGCCTGAAAAGTGGCACCTTGCACTCTCACATGACAAATCCACTGTTCTTGAGAGAGCGATTGGGATTTTCTTTTTTGCAGGATTAACCGCATTATGCGCTCAACTTGCACTTCCAACCAACTGGACACCAGTACCATATACTTTCCAAACGTTTTCGGTCATGGCTGCCGGCGTGTACCTGCGAAGAAACGACGCATTCCTATCCGGTGCTGTATACCTCATTGCTGGTGCTGTTGGTGCTCCAGTCTTCGCCGGTGGAGCCAGTGGTTTGTTTTCAGGCTCCACTCTAATTGCTTCAGGAGGATATCTGCTTGCCTTCCCACTTGCCTCCGCTTTGATTGCAGAGGGCTTAGACCGCTCAAGAAAAGCAGGGTTTGCCGATATCAAGGCTCAAATTATGTGTTGGTCTCTTGCCATGATTCCGGTTTACATCTTCGGAACACTGTGGTTGGCCGAAGCCCTCAGTGTCGATCTAGCCCAAGCCTTTGAGTGGGGGACAAAGCCGTTTCTTCTCTGGGATTTTGGCAAGATTGTTCTTCTTGCATTGGTGACGACGAAAGTTTGGTCTTACGAACCTTTTGAAGAGGATTTGGACGAAGAAGTTGGCTTCATTGAGTAAACTCTCTGACCGTCGTTTCATACCGTTTCATTCATGGATGGGGCGCGCCCGTCTCAACGCATGGGCAGTGTAGGCGACCTCTACCACCACTTCTTAGAAGCCGTCGACCAAGCGGCTATTTCCAGCGCTGCTTGGCGTGGTTTAGGTGAGAAAGACAAAGCCGATGAGGCTGCAGTTGAAGCCATGCGTCGTACTTTTGATAATGTCCCTTTCGATGGGCGTGTCGCCATTGGCGAAGGTGAACGTGATGAAGCACCTATGCTCTACATCGGCGAAGAGATTGGAAGCATGGTAGGTGTAGCTGGTGCTGCACAAATCGATATCGCTGTAGACCCGCTTGAATGCACGAATAATTGTGCTTCAAATTCACCAAATTCGATTGCTGTTCTTGCTGCGGCCCCGCGCGGAACTTTACTCCATGCTCCTGATTGTTACATGGATAAAATTGCTGGAGGACCCGAACTTGTCGGTGAAATTAGTCTTGATGGCGGCGTTGCATACAATCTTGAACAAACAGCTGCTGCACTCGACAAACAAGTTTCGGATGTGCGGGTTGTAGCTCTTGACCGAGAGCGACATTCTCAACTCTTCAAAGAAATACGAGCCAGTGGCGCCCAACTTGAATTGATGGGTGATGGTGATGTTTCTGGAGCGATATGGGCTGCTCGTCCTGACGGCCCATTTGATTTACTCATGGGCATAGGTGCGGCACCTGAAGGTGTTATTTCAGCCACGGCAATCCGAGGCCTTGGCGGCGTGTTTGAAGGACGTCTAGTGTTCCGTTCTCCCGAAGAAGAAGCCCGAGCAGAGAACATGGTCGGTGATGATTTAACCCGTCTTTGGCAAGCACATGACTTGTGCAAAAGTGAGAACGCCATCTTTGCAGCGTCGGGAGTTTGTGAAGGTTACTTACCTGCCGCAATTTTAGGAGATACACACACTACTACATTCGGTGAAATAATCGATGTAGAGAGTGGGACAGTTCGCCATATTAAGACAACTCGCCATGTTTGAACAATTCGTGACCTTCAAGAGGGGCGGTACTGACACCTGCATATGGCCGTCCAACAAGTTCGCATTAAGGTTCGACTTCCTAAAGGTCATTGGGCAGGAGATGTGACTCGAAGTCATCCCTCAGCGGTACTACGTATTGAAGAACATATGCCGTTGGAAAAAGGCCGTGGGACCGCGCGTGCATCATGTGACGAGGACATTGCTACTACAGTGAAAGAACATCCTGGAATCGAAGATATTCGAATCCATAATCAACAGAACTTTGCAGTCGATATACGTGCAGGAGATGGTGGATTTCTCAAACCTTTGGTGAAAGTCGGTGTAATCCCTGATACTCCTTTTGAAGTTCGTGACGGATGGGTTGAATGGACAATTGCTTGTTCTCGGGATAAGGTGAGAGACTTACTTTCGAGATTTACTGCAGAAGGCATACCTCACCAATTGGTCTCAACAAGAGGAGTGACCATTCGCCTACTGACTCCACGTCAAAGAATAGTCTTTGATACAGCAATGCAAGAAGGCTTCTATGAAGTCCCTCGTAGAATCTCATTGACTGAACTAGCCGTGGTTCTAAAGGTGGCCAAATCAACTCTTTCATCTCAAATACAGCGGATACAATCAACCATCAACCACACTTTTTCCGAAGAGATTCGAAAGCGTAGCCCCTAGATGTTGTGCGGACATGTTCGCAAAGGCAATAAGGCGGGGTGGCGCCTCGGATGGACATGGACAGCCTGCCAAATACATGGGATGACTGGATTGCGAATTTTTCTGACTGGCAAGACCGTGTTGGTTTTAATCGGGAATGGATGGGAGATTTTGACCTTTCAATTCAATTTGATTGGGATCGTGCTGGTGATGTAATTGAATTTGGTGATTACCAAGGTCGTCCTAAATGGGAACGCTCACTACAAGTTCCACATCAGAGTATGCGTGATGCCTTGGTTAGTATGATTACCGTTCAGGGTGATACCGAATTTGCATCTGTCGAACAACAACGCCACCTATTGGCATCTGCTCCAACAGACTACGACCGCTATGCAGCAGCTCGCATCATGGCTGAGGAACAACGCCACGGATGGCAGATGGCTTATCTCTTGATGACTTACTTTGGACAGCAAGGACGTCGAGAGGCTCAAAAGTTACTTGAGCGAAATGCACAAGATGGGGATCGCTTACTTGGAGCTTTTAATCGACCAATGCCTCATTGGCTGGATTTCTTCTGTTACACCATGTTTGTCGACCGAGATGGAAAATTCCAACTTGGCATGCTTTCAACTTCGGCCTTCAAACCACTTGCGGCTTCTATGGGGCCAATGCTCAAGGAAGAGTCATTCCACCTGGGAACCGGCTCGAATGGTCTGCGTCGAGTCATTAAAGCAGGTGTTATTCCTTTGGACATGCTCCAGCGATTCATCAATAAGTGGGTTTCTACTGCCCACGATTTATTTGGTGTTGATGGATCGTCTTCTGCTCATTGGTCGTATGTATGGGGTATCAAAGGACGTTGGGAGGAGCGTAAGAAACTCGAAGCAAACCTCGAAGCCGACAAGGAAGTCCTTAACGAAGAGGCACGAGGGCATTACCATACTGAAATTGTAGGTGAAGTCGGGAAATTGAACGGATATTTACCTGAAGGTAGTGCACATTTGACAGTTCCTCATGAAAATTTCAACCGAGATATTGGTGACTTCAAGCGACAACGCTACACTACGGAAGGAACACTATTCAAAGGCAGCGATGAAGAGTGGGATGCTTATGTTCATTCGAATCTTCCAACGGCTCAAGATGAAGAACAACTCAAAGAATTATTCAAACAAGAATGGGTTTCTAACAAACCACTGTCTGCTCGACAAATTGCTTCGGGCATCGGTACAAAGGCTTGAAAATTCATCATCAGGAGGATTTTGGTTGATTCCTATATCCCTTTTTGGAATCGATGTCGAGATATGTGAAGAGTTTTATTCTTCACTTCCTAGTTTAGTTGCCGACAGTGTCGATGATGAATTATATGCCAATTCTTTGTTCGCAATTGAGGGTAAATTACCCCTAGAACACATTCGAATAGCTGATACATGGGCTGAAAACACTCCCTTTTTGTGGCCCGAAGATATTAGTAATGAAGTTGAAATGACAATTCGAACCGCAAATTACCCCGATGTGTCATTACTTGAACACCTTTTGACGCTAGACAATGTCGATGTAAGACGAATTTCAATTTGGATGCATTTTTCTACTAATTTGTTTCCAATATATAGTGAAGCAGCGTGTGAAACATTGACACGAATGGGAGTTCCTACACCTTACAACCTCAAAGATATTGCAAGTTATGGTCTCTATGTAAATCGGCTTGAAGGATTAAAGTATTACGCTCCTGCTAGTGGTTTGCCTGAGATTGGATTACCTCGTTCTCGAATGCTCCAACTGGGATTGGAGCGATTTAAATGAGACATCTGTTGATTCATCTCAAATTGGGACTTGTTGCTATTATATGGGGCATAGGGTGGCCTGCTGGTCGAATAATTGCACAAGAAGTTGCACCTTTTGCAGCATCTTGGATTCGTTATGTTATCGCTGTCGCCCTCTTTCTTATCTATTTGAGATTCTCTGATAAATGGATAGTTCCAACGCGAGAGGAATGGAAACGCATTGCGTGGATTGGCTTTTTCGCAACATGCCTGTATCAAGCATTTTTCATGATTGGAATGAAATATACTGCTGCAGGTGATGCATCACTAATGGTTACCTTAAATCCATTTTTCACTGCACTGCTTGCTATTGTTTTTCTTAAAGAGGCCATGCATTGGCGCCTTGGGGTAGGAATTGGCTTGGGACTCGGCGGCGTTGCAATTTTGTTCCTATATTCACCAAATGTCGATATTCCTTTTTTCGAACGAGCCCTTGGAGACATCCTGATTGCTACCGCAGCATTTGCATGGGCTTGCAATACAATTCTAATGAAAAAGGCCATGACTGAGCCGGCATTGGATTCGGGGCGTTGTCTTTCTCCATTGCAATTGACGGTATGGTCTTCTGTTGCTGGGCTTTTCATGCTGACTCCAGTTATGGTTGTGGAAACTTGGGTTGTCGGCATTCCAACCCCTTCGACGAATGGTTGGATTTCAATATTATTCTTGGCAATTTTTTCAACAGTAATTTCGTATGTTTGGTTTGCTGATGGAATTTTAACTATTGGAGCAGGAAAGAGTGCTTTGTATGTCTATTTAGTACCAATTTTTGGAATTTTGAGTGGATACTTGTTACTAAACGAAAAATTAGGCACATCCCTCATTGCTGCCTTTATTCTAATTGTTGGCGGCGTTCTCCTTGCCCAAAGTAATCAGCCCTTATCCAAGGAACCATCATGAAGTTGAACTCCTTGGGCTTACCATGGAGATACGTTGTGTCGCTGTCATTGGTGCAGGAACGATGGGTGCAGGAATTGCACAAGTCTGCGCTCAAAGTGGGTGGAAGACAAATTTGTTTGACGCCTTCCCTGAAGGGCTTGAGCGTGGAATGCAGCGTATAGATGCGTTTTGGGACAAAGGTATCGCTCGAGGAAAAACAACCACTGAACAGAAAAGCGAATGGGCTGCTAATTTACATGCAGTTACAGATATGGCGACAGCGGTTGGTGAAGCCGATTTGATTATTGAAGCAGTTCCTGAAATTCCTGAACTCAAGCATTCTATTTTTTCAGAGTTAGATCGGTTAGCCCCTTCACATGCGATTCTTGGAACCAATACATCTTCTCTTTCTATTGCCGAGATTGCTGCTGCGACTTCACGGCCACACAATGTTATCGGAATGCATTTTTTTAATCCAGTTCCTATTATGAAATTACTTGAACTAGTGCGACATGATTCCACCAGCCAAGAGACCATTGCTGCAGCACAGGCTGCGGGAGCAGCAATGGGTAAAACCACAATCTTGGTCAAGGACATCCCCGGATTTGCCACAAGCAGGTTGGGCGTGGTTTTAGGTAATGAAGCCATTAGAATGTTAGCTGATGGTGTGGCCAGTGCAAAGGATATTGATACGGCAATGGTTCTTGGCTACAAACACCCAATGGGGCCACTTGCACTTACTGATTTAGTTGGGCTCGATGTTCGGCGCGATATTCTCAAAAATCTTCAATCATCATTCAACGACGATACCTATGCACCTCATCCTTTGCTTGAAAAATTAGTTGCAGAAGGACGTCTTGGGAAGAAGACAGGCATCGGTATTTATGACTGGTCAACAGGAGATGCTGAAGAAACTGAATTACCTGAATGACCTAATGTCGTTCCACAATGTTTGCAGTATTTTGCATTGAAATCATGACCTTCTTTTGAACATTCCATGCATGCGCGAGTGCTAAATTCTCCCGCTTTGATTAATTCGGTTGAGATGATTCCTGTTGGGACAATAATCAAACTGTATCCCATTACCATGATGAACACCGCCAGAGATTTGCCAAGTGCAGTGGCAGGAACAGTATCACCGTAGCCCGTACTAGTCAAAGTTACAATTGCCCAATAGACGCTTTGAGGAATGGATGTGAAACCATTGGTCGGCCCTTCGACAAGGTACATGCCGGCGCCACTGATGAAACTCAGGATTGTGACGGTAGTGAGAAACACAACAATTCGTGAACGGGATTGTAAAATAGCAGTGCCGAGAATTGTAGCCTCTCCAACATACCGTGTTAATTTGAATACCCGAAACACTCTCAAAAGTCGGAAAGCACGAATGATGAGAAGGCTTTGTGCTCCTGGGACAAAGAGGCTAAGATACGTTGGAATGATTGCCATCAAATCAACAATACCGAAAAAGGAGGTTGCATAGCGTATTGAATCACGTGTGATGTAAAGGCGGATAAGATATTCAAAGGTAAACAGAAGCGTGAAAAACCATTCTAAAAAGACCAGTTGGGTGTGGTATTTAGCATCAAAAGAAGAAACACTTTCCAGTGATACAGCAATAATCGAGGCTACAATAGAGAGCATCAAAGCCGCATCAAAGTAGGTTCCATACTTCGTATCGGCTTCAAAAATGATTTCATGCATTTTTTCGCGAAATGTCCTTTCAGGTGCATTAGTCTGCTCCATTCGGTTCACTCCGGTTGAAAATTAGGTTTTCTCTTTTCGATGAAGGCAGTCACGCCCTCTTTGAATGCGGCAGTTGTTCCTGCGGCTTCTATGAGCGTCCGCTCATGCTTAAGATGGGTTTCGAAATCATGAATCGATTGGACATCGAGTAAATGCTTCGTCGCTTCTTTTGTGTGATTACCCCATTGACTCCAACGCCCGGCCATCTCGCAAGCCGCATCAATGAGATTTTCATCTCCAACCAACGCATCAATTGCACCAACTGAAACACATTGCTCAGCATCCCAAATCTCGTTTTCAAAAAAGAATCTTCGACTCACTTGATTGCCGACCAGTCGAGGTAAGAGCCAAGTTGTACCGCCATCCGGTGACAGTCCCATACCCGAATAGGATGCAGCCATTTTTGCTTTTGGAGAAGCGATTCGTGCATCACAAGCCAGAGCTAACCCAAGTCCACCACCAGCACATGCGCCATTGATGGCTGCAATGGAGATGGTTGATGATTGTCGCATACGAATTAGTAAGGGATGAAGAAGTCCAGTCAAATCACGAATTAATTGAGGCGCATCTTCATCTTCGATTGACTGAGCAAAAGCATGAATGTCGGCGCCGGCTGAGAAGAACTTTCCTTCTCCAGTTAGCACGATTGCTCGAACATGAGGGTGGGTAAGTCCAGCATCGATTGCTTGAGCAATTTGGGGAAGAAATTCCCGAGAGAAAGATTGGGTGGCTGATTGTCCAGAAAATTGAATCAAACGTATTCCATTCTCAAGTTCAGTTGATGTTACGGACATGGTACTTCCTCAAAGTTTGATGTTAACGTTCTTGACTTTAGTGTAGAATCGAAGCGCATCTTTACTTTGCTCAATACCGATACCAGATTGCTTCCATCCGGTAAATGCAGTTTGAGGGAACGTAATGGGGTATTCATTGATGGAGACCATTCCGCTTTCTAATTCACGGGCCATATTGTGTGCTCGACTCAAGTTATTTGTCCAAATCCCATTTAACAATCCAAAAGGAGAGTCATTGGCTAATGCTAATGCCTCAGCATCCTCAGAGAAAGTAGTTACAGCCAAAACTGGCCCGAATAATTCTTCATTGAACAAGAGATTTTGATTGTCTATTCCAGTTACAACAGTTGCTTCCATAAATGCTCCATCGCCTTCAATCTCTTTCCCTCCACAGACAACAGTTCCACCCATGGCTAAACCTGCCTGCAATTTTTCCATGACTTCAGCACGGTGATTTTGATGAACAAGACTTCCAATTCGCACGCCTTCTTCCATTCCAGGTCCGACTTTCCATTTAGCGACTTCAGCCACGACTGCATCGACCAATTCATCGTGTACATCTTCATGAACAATGAGTCGGGAACCAGCCCAGCACATTTGTCCAGCATTCATGAAAATACCAAAACATATCGCTTTGGCAGCGTATCGAAGGTTGGCATCTGAAAAGACGATATTTGCACCTTTTCCACCTAGTTCAAGGGTGACAGGAGTAAGATTTTCACTGGCTTTTGCCATTACGGTTTGTCCGGTAGGAACACCACCGGTGAGGACAATACCATCGACGCCTTTGTGACCAGCAAGAGCATCACCAATTAGACCGCCAGAGCCTGTTATAATTTGGAGAACACCCGTTGGAAGTCCGACTTCTGCTTCTTCCATTGCCCTTGCCCATGCGAGTAGGGACAGTGGAGTCCATGATGCAGGTTTTGCAATCACGGTGCATCCGGCTGCTAGAGCAGGAGCAATTGAACGAATAGCGAGTTGGAGCGGAAAATTCCAAGGAATGATGTGAACGGTTACACCAAGAGGTTGGCGTAATGTGTAGTTGAGGCGGTTTCCTGGAACAGGTATTGTGCTTCCTTCAATTTTATCTGAAAGTCCAGCAAAGTATTCTAATGTCCACGCACCATAGCGAATTTCAGACAAGGCTTCACGAAAAGTCTTGCCATTATTATTGGATTCTAATACTGCAAGTTCCTTTGCTTTGGCATAGGTTGCCTGTGCCATTTTGTTGAGAATACGTCCACGTTGAGCAGGGTCCATATTTTTCCAAGTTGTGTCGTTGAAAGCAGCCCTAGATGCTTCCACAGCACGGTTAACATCACCAAGAGTTGCTTTTGGTGTCGTCGCCATGATATCACCTGTAGCGGGGTTGAGAATATCGGCTGTCCCACCATCTTCTGCATCACACCATTCACCAGCAATCGACATTTGTTCTGCGCTCATGTTCCACTCCAAGCGTTATCCCCTCAAAGGTATTCGCTTGCTAAGACTTGCTTTGAAAGAAAGGTGAAGCAATGGCTACAGTAGAAAAGACTCTTGAAGCGAGTTCACTGTGCATACAGTATGGCTCGAGAGATAGGTTTGGCAGAAGCGGCTGCTCGGACCATTGCAGACCGCGCCCCTCGCCTTCTGGTTATCGCTGGAGCAACAGGTACTGGAAAATCTACAGCATCGGTGCAACTTGCAGCAAAGAATGGCTTTGCTCGACTTCTTTCAACCGATGCAGTTCGAGAAATCATGCGTTCATGTGATGAGGAAAGAAGCGAACCTTCTCTTCACCGTTCATCTTTTTCACGAGGAGACTCTGGAGAGCCTGTCATCGATTGGTTGGATTCCTGTCAGGCAGTCGAAGGAGGAATCGTTGCGACCATTGACCGGGCTCGGCGCGAGGGAATTGATTTGTTGATAGAAGGGGTTCACATCAATCCTAGTGAGCGATTACTTCGCAGTTGGCGTGAAGCAGGTGGAATTGCGATTGGATTGGTGATGATGGTTGGTGAAGAAGACCGGCATCGCTCAATGATTCGTTCACGAGATGCTCATTCATTCCGACGTGCAGATCGCTATTTGGCTGCATTTACTCGGATTCGTGCAATTCAAGATGGATTGATTGAACGGGCTAAAATTGCTTCTTGGCCAATTGTTGACTTATCAAGAGTTAGCAAAGATACTGAACGCATCGAGCATTTGATGGACTTGGCTTGGAATGAACATGTTCAACGTCGCTAAGCATGTGCCACATCAAAGGCGATAGGGATTGTAAGCATTGCAGAGCCATCAGAAATTCCTAATTCTCCAGAGAAATGAAGTATAGTTGGCGAGGTTTCATTCACTTGAATATCGATGAGTTTGATTTCTACTCCACGTAGTTCACCATGGTAGAGTATGTCATCGTGGACACTTTGAAAGGCGAGTTCTCCTGCTTGAAGTGGTTCAAGTCCACCATTTATCCATAATTGTGTGCGCGCTTGGGTAAGTTCCGGAACGGCATCCACAACTTCCTGTGAAGTTACCAATACGCCATCAGATGCGGTATCATGTGGCATTGTGAGTCCTGCGACTTTGACTCCGAAGATGGCCATAGAAAGCAAAGACATTAGCAAGACTACGCCAGTTGCAAGTAACATTTGTCCTGCATCTCGGTCTTCATGTGATGAATTAGAAGAAGTGGGACGCATCATGCACCACCTCCGCGGTTCCAAACATCAAGAGTAACCGACCAAGAATGTTCATCGATAGCGAGGAGATGATGAACAGTTACCGTCTCTCCCGAAGGTGTACCTGTGTTGCCATAAGGCACGGAAGTTCCGCTGTTCTGTGCCAACCAACAATTCGCTTCCTTTCCTGCAGCAATCTGATTTTGCAGGATAAGACAGGCTTCATCAAGTTCTCCATTTTCCAATAATTCACTCAATCTGTTTTCACCCGATACTTCGGCCTCAAGACCCAAGCCATATCGAAAAGCATCATCTCCAGTAATTTCTAACGCTGCATCGTGGGCAACAGAAGGTGCATCTGGAACATGAATCCGGATAAGGAAGGTGGCTGACATGAAGAAAAGCCAAAACAAAGTCAGCATCTCGAGGATGTGTACTTGAGCATCTTCTTCATGACGCATTTAATCACCCAAAGGACATCGATTGAGGTACGAAAGAACCCGAAGAAGGGTTCAGCCCTGGCACTTCAGTAACTCCAATCAAATTTGGCGTAAACGCCAAGAAATTGAAAACAAGTAAAGAGACTATAATCATCATTCCCGAGTGTTTGAATCCTGTTGAAAATCGACCAGTTGACATCAATCCTGCCATTGTGCCATTTCCGACTGCTTGCATTGTTACACCATAATAAAATACGGTCAAGAAAAACAAGGGGTCGATGTTTCGAATGGTCATGTTTCCAATTGTTTGGCCTCCACTGTCTCCAGCGTCTCCACCACTGGAGTTTGAACCAGCAATAGCAGGAATAAAGACAACTGCGAGTGTGACAATGACGCCAAGGAAAACGAAATATGAAGTCCAAATAACCGCAATGTATGATCCAATCGCTCGTTTCCGTTCTCCTTCAAGGAATTTTAATTCACGAGAATCGTTTGCAGCTGTGACTAGAATATCCGAGATTTTTCCTCCCGCACGATCTGCTTCTGCAATCAATGCAATTGCTCTTTGAACAAGTGGCGTTCCGACGCGGTCAGCAAATAGTTTGATTACATCACTAAATTTAATTCCCCAACTGAGTTGGTCTGACATTTTCTTGACTTCGTCATTCAATGCACCATATTCGGAGGTAGCAAGTGTTTGAATCGCGACGGTCATTGACAGACCACCTTTCCAGTATTCTGCTAAATCTCGTAAGAAATCAGGGAATTTTTCTTCGACTTCGTTCTTGGCATTCTCTACCCGTTCCCAGTAATAGGAGGCAGGGTAGATGGAGAAAAAGAACATCAATCCAAAGAAGTTGAGGAAAATAAAGGGGCGAAGTGATTTCGCTCCTAAGTTTACTTCTGGTCCAAGCCAAAACGACTTATTGTTCATGTTTGAAGGAATTCCATCAAAGTAGTGAACAGTCATGTCAAAGGAAACCGATGAAAGTCGCTTCCCCTCCTCCTTAGAAAATACAACGAGTTCATATCGAGTATCGGGGGGTATAGAGGCTATCTCAATTTTACAATTCGGGTCGGTACCGTCGAATTCTGTAGTTCCAGAATAATCACCCAATACATCGCCATCGCTGGAACGAATGGCAATGATATAATCGGTTTGTGTATCTGAAGTGACACTACAATTTACCCATAGAGGTTGAAAAACAGCCACTCCGCCAGTTTGTTCAGGGCCGACACCAGGAACATCGAAATTTTTACCTTGTTTACTAACCGACTTCCATTCTTCCCCTTCCCAAACGACACGATCAGGTGCATCTTGGAGAATTTGACATGATTGATTTGCAGCATAATCCGGTTTGACATTGGTGTTGAAATGTTGGCCCATAGAGTTGCCTTGGGAATCTTGTGCAGTCATTCCACAATATAAATTGGTAAACATTGGTTCGCCGTTCGTTGTTGGAATAAATCCTGAGTTTGTAGCCCAAAAAGTGGCAGTTCCCAAACCAAGTAAAATAGATACGAAGAGAATGGCATACAGTTTTGTCAAAGTAGAATCATCCTTTGGTAGGTCAAGTTTAACAGTAATTTTCACCTTTTTCCGCGCCATATATTCACCTCCTCTCACATTTCTTGTTCCTTACTACTTGTCCAAACTAATATTGCATATGCAATGTGAATCATTGGCACAAAGCCAAGAACAATTCCATACAACATGCCTTCAGACATTTGTGCACCCGAGCCTGAAACCCAGAACATAATAACCAACATAACAATCAAAAACAGAGGCATAGCCACTGCAACTACAATGTATGATTCAGCAAGCAGAGCGATTGATTCCAAGAACATCTGCAATCTTGTTCTGTTTTCACGCATGTAATGCTCTGCCCGATTTAAGAAATATAGCTTAAGTTGACCACCAGCAGTTAGTGTCCCCACCATCCCTTGGAAAAACTCCGTCAACCAAACTGAAGCGGCCCTATCAACACTCATCTTCATCGCTGTGATTAAGTCATAACCAAGTAAGGTAACATCTCGGTAAACCATCGCAGCATCATCGGCGACATCTCCATAAATATCTTTATTCATTGCAAGAGATCTGAAAATCTTTGATGGTGTTGCATTTGCTGCAGACATTGCAGCAGTGTAAGATGCAGCATAAGGAAGATATTTCTCAATCATAGTTCCACGACGTTCTGCTTCACGTTTTGCACCACCTTTGTTGAACTTATATGCACTATAAGGGATGATAAATCCTCCAAGGGATACAATTAGTATTTTCAAAATTGGAGGGAACACTTGGTATGCAAAAAATTCACATCCATTTCCGGGTTTTGTTGGGTCGATTAAATCCTTATTCCAATATTCCCATTCAAAACAATATGAAACTGTGTCAGGGTCTTGGATACTTTCCCAAAATGCGATTACGCCAATGTCGGGGATGAAAAATAAAGCGACAAAACTCCAACAAACCAATGTAATTGCAATCGAGGTGATGATAGTTGTTGCAAGATATACTTCGGGCATCATTGGCATTGAACCTTTGACTAAACTATCTGACAATTCCTTGTCTCGACGGGCTCGTTTCCGAAGTAAACGGCCGAGGAGGCGATTACTAATCCTCTGCCATGCGGTCAAGTCCATTGAATCACGCTCTTGTATTCCTTTCAGCGAAGCCCATCTACACGAGCCAAGATCTCAGTTGGCCGCACATAGTATTCTGTTACAATTTGAGAAACTTGGTCGGCTTTTCGAATATCGTTCAAAACCATCCACTCCAATATTCGTTTTCTAGTGCGCAGTTCCCGACGCATATCATCTTGAGAATAATTGAGTTTCACCATAATCTTCTCTAAAACATAGGATTTGCCGCTAAAGATGAAATCGTCGGTGTTTACATCCCAACGAAATACTTCATTGGTGATGATTTCCAGAGAGTTAGGGTCGATTCCAACAATCTCCACCAACTGCTTGGCCCGTCGAACACGTCTTCCATTAATACGAGTCTGGATTTGAATTACACATGCTTCCAAAGCTGGTAGAAGAACACGAGGTATGTCAATCGGTTTGTTTTCTAATCGGTGAACGAGAGAAGGGACAGAATCGGCGTGCACTGTTGAATAGGCACAGTGACCTGTAGCCATTGCCTGGAACAGAACGTAGGCTTCAGCACCACGAATTTCACCCACAATAATGTATTCTGGCCGCTCACGCAGTGCTGCTTTGAGCAACTCGAATTCTCCGATCACTCCTTCTGTTGATTCTCCACCGAAACCTTGCCGAGTCAAACCTGGAACCCAGTTTGGTTGAGGAATGTTGACTTCACGGGTTGATTCAATGGAGACAATCTTCATTTGCCAAGGAATGAAAATACACATTGCATTGAGAGTAGTAGTCTTTCCGGATGCAGTTCCTCCGACAAACAGCATCGGAACTTCATTTTGGAATGCAATCCAAAGGTAGGCAACCATCAAAGAAGACATGGTGCGGAATGCCACGATATCTGCTGGCGAAAACGGGTCATCTTTGAACCGTCGAATACAGAAAGCCGAACCTCTAGTCGAAATTTCATGTCCTAGTTTCATAACAATTCGAGAACCATCCATCAATGTAGCATCCAGCAATGGGTCTGCAACAGAAATGTGCTTTCCACAACGTTGAGCGAGTTTGATAACATAGGACTCTAGTTCATGATCAGTATTCCAAACACAAGTTGTTTCCACCGATTCGAATTTCCGGTGATAGGCAAAGATCGGCACACCGGTGCCGTCCATGGAGATATCTTCGACGTTAATGTCGTTCATTAGAACATCCATTTGCCCGTACCCGATAAGGTCGCGGCGCAAATAATAGAAAATTTTTGACTTTGATTTTTTGTTAATTTTCATGCCATAGGCTTTGATAACTTTATCCATAGCAGTACGAATGTATGCCTCTGGGTTTGCATCAATCTCTTCGATATTTGCTGTAAGAGAACGAATAAATATGTCAAGAATTTCATCACGGTATTCTTGTTCTCTTTTGGTCATCGGTGGTTCGATGATTTGGTAGATGATATTGAGTGTTTGCTTGTCACGAACAATGCGAGCAAAGGCGTGCGGTGGCAAGACTGGATACTTGTCAAGTTCGTCGTATTGGGCACGTTGTTTTGCCCGTTGACGCTTGCCTCCACCTTTGTTTTGTTTTCTCGCCATACGTGCACCCTCTGCCGAAGCAATTTATCACAGGCTATGGCCGACTATAACACTTGGGTGAAAAACGTACCTAAAATCGCCGCCCTGTGGTCCAATCGCAATAACGGCAAAACACCTCAATACAAACAGAGATAATTCTTAGTTTTTGAACGATTCAAGCCAGGCGAGGCAAGAGTCTCGAAAGAGAGGGAGTTCGACATTATTATCGATAATAAAATCGGACTCAGCAATGATTTGTTCCAGCCCCCAACCCCGTTCACGGGTATCACGGACCTCAAATGCTTGGCGATCGCCATCTTCTGAACGCCCACGATTTTGAATTCGAGAAAAACGTGTATCGGGAGATGCAACCACTGCCAATGAATAGAATTGTTCGCCCCAACGCTGTTCAAAAATGACCCGTTCAGCAGTCCCTCGCATTCCTTCAATCAGGACGATAGGGTGTGACTCAAGGTGGGAATCCACAGCATCGGACAATCGTACTGCAAGAACATCTTCCCCATATTGAGCGCGTAATTGGGCTGCGATTTCACCAAAAATCCCAGGGCTTTCTTCAAGTTCTAAACGTTTCACTTCGGCACGCACCATGTCCCCCATTGAAAGGACAGGGATGTTGTTTTCAGATAGAACAGAGGCAAATTCTCCTTTTCCTGAACCCGGCATTCCGCATACTGCAACGACTCGGGCCATGTTTGAAGGGCGGAGTCGAACGCTCATCAAGATACCTCTATTTGCGTATAATTGATGGCGTTTCAATTTGAAAATTCAGCATGACCCCATCGACGGTCCATCAGTTTCCATAACAAAGCCGAGGCGAAGATCAAAGCAACTGAAATAGCAATCATGCCTATGTAACCTTGTTCGACCATGCTCTGGTCATACATCGAAGCGGTTGCAGCAAGTCCATCTTGGGAGGCGCGTTCCCACCAATTACCATACAGAGACACATCACCTTGAGTGAATGAAAGGAGGAATAACAACAGTAAAGGAATCACAGTTCCTATCCAAAACCAAATCATAATTGAAGCATCGAATATGGCTTTATTTGGCCGCAACCCCATCAAGAATGCAGTCAATGCGACGATGTAAATTGAATTTGCAAACATTACAATAATGCTGGTTGGTAATGCACCCCATTCATCAAGTCGCCACGCCATGAGAACAATAAAAATTAGAGAAATCCATGAAGTAGCAAGGAAATAGACGACAACTTTGGCACGGATAAGTTGTGGGACGCGCAGGGGGAGTCCATTCATGAATTCTGGAGAGTCCAAAATCGTCAACCACGAGTAGAAATTAAAACCGAAAAAACCGAGGAATGGTGCATAAGAAAGTAAATTTATTGGAATTGGCGCTTCAGAAAAATCAACGAGCCATGCCATGCCAAGCAGCACCAAAAGAGGGATTGCATACGAAACAGTCATCTTTTTTATCGAACCCGAACGGAACAAATCGACAAATTCTTTTGCTACAATGAGGCGAATTTCACCCTTGCCAAGGAATCCTAAACGTTGGTACATTGGCATGAAGAGTTCTGTTCTCTCCACGACAGATACATCAAAATCATCGATAATGAGTGCAGATGAGATGAGTCCAACTATCAAACAGGCAAGTAATGCCAGTAGAGCAGAGAGCATATTCTGTGTATTTTGAACCCCTAAGCCCCAAAGTATCGAGCTAAGGTCGAATTTTCCGAGACCAATTGCAATTCCCAACGCAACCACTAACAGTGGTCCAAAAATAGTGAATGGCCGGCCCCTCATCCACAGAGCAGAAGCCAAGAAGGCGATGGCAAGGCCTTGTGCCAAGGTGATAATCATAGCGAGCCACGTCCATGGTACACTCGACCATTCCAATGGAGTTAAAATTCCAGCAAGTGATTCAAGTAAAATCCCAATCGCCATACCTGCTACAACTGGTGAAAGTATCAATACGACATAGAAGCATAAATCCTTGATAAAATAAGCAAAATGAGCCACTGAGTTGGGGAGTGGTTGCAATGCTGGTGCTGCTAAAAGATAATTTTTGGTTCCAGCACGTTGAACAATTGCATCATGTCCCATGAAGGCAAAAGTACCCATTCCAAGACTAAACATCAGCAATGGTAGGTGTAAAGCAAAGCGTAATTCTTGCCAAGTGAATGTCTTAGATTCAATATCGGAAACTTGTGCCGACGAATCGCCGACAAGAAATTGTAAACCAATGGTAGTAATTGCCGTTACGAGGGCTAATAGTAGCGGAAATAGCACCATTTGACGTTTTTTAGCGAATTCAAGACTCTTCCGCCCTTCCTCTTTGAACATCACAAGAAATGTCGCAGAAAATGCCTCCCATCCTCGCAACGGTTCATGCAATTGTTGTTCGTGAGCACTGGTTCCCAATGGGCGATTAATCATCGATTGGTCATCGATAACTTCATCCCAATCGCGAGAAACAACGTTCACTCCAGGCACGTTCACTCCTCCTCAGAATCCCCGTCTTTGACACCTTCATCACTGAAGCGCTCCACTTCTTCAATCGAACGTCCGACCAATCGGATAAAGACATCTTCAAGTGTTTCTTCATCAGATTGTTTGAGGCCTTTTACCGTTCCAGCAGCAAGCACTTTGCCGTTGTTGATAATAGCCATACGGTTACACATTCTTTCAGCCATTTCAAGAACATGTGAGCAAAGAAAAATGGTTCCACCATTTTTCACATGTTCTAGAAGCCACTGTCGGCATTTTCGCTGATATATCGGGTCGAGGTTAGCAAATGGTTCATCGAGGAACAATAATTTTGGTTTGTGAATAAAAGCAGCTGCAAGCATTACTTTTTGTCGCTGGCCTTTAGACAAATCTTTGCACATTGTGTCTCGTTTCTCTTCCAATCCAAACCAGTCAATCCAATGTTTGACTTGTTCGCTAAGATTCTCCACTGTTCGCAATTTTGCAACAAATTCAAGGAATTCAACAGGTGTTAGAAAGGACGGTGGCGATTCTGATTCGGGTACAATACCAATATTCGCTTTGACTTTTTGTGGGTCGGTAACTGCATTTACTCCAAGTACTTCGATTCGACCCTTACTTGGTCGCAGTTGTCCCGTAAGGAGTTTGATGAAGGTTGATTTTCCCGCCCCATTTGGCCCGAAAACGCCAAAAAATTCACCGGCGTGAACTTCGACATTAAGGGGGTGCAAGGCTACAAAATCTCCGTATTTCTTGGCCATGTCTTCAGCCATGACAAGAGGGGCAAGTGATTCAACCATGGGCTTACCAAACCGTCGTGGTCTTTGAGTTCTTGGTTTCTACATGATGAATTGCAATATTCAATCGGTCGGTGAAATGATGAACCGATACCGACTGGCATTGGCATGGGCGCACCGCAGACCGATGTACTTTCAATCGAAGAATTACCAATCAATGAGCAAAAAGATGTGGGCTCAATTGCATTGGTAACCATCAACCGTCCAGATAAACTCAACGCATTGAATGATGAGGTTATGTCTAGTTTGAAATCGATGGTAGCTTGGGTTGAAGCGACAGATTCGATCCGAGTCGTTGTTCTTACAGGCGCACAACCAAATCAACCACCCGAAGGGAAGCGAGCTAAACCTAATGCCTTTGTTGCCGGTGCAGACATTACCGAATTTGTCGGGAAGCGTAGCGATGATATCCGTGTCATGTTTGCAGACAATGCAGTTGAAGCATTATGGAACTTAAGTAAACCAACTATCGCCATGGTCGACGGTTTTGCTCTTGGCGGAGGATGTGAAGTTGCTTGTTCTTGCGATGTGCGAATTGCCAGTAATCGTTCACGATTCGGAACGCCAGAAATCAATCTAGGTTTGATTCCAGGATACGGAGCAACTCAACGCTTAGTTCGCCTTATCGGATATGGTAAAACAATGGAAATGGTGATGACCGGAGAGATGATTGATGCTGACGAAGCACACCGTATTGGCTTGGCAAACCATGTTTGCTCACCAGATGAACTTAGAGAATTCACATTGAATATGGCTCGTCTGATTGGGAGTAAATCTTCCAATACATTACGCGTTGGAAAGGCTACTATTCGTGCAGCGCTTGATGTAGGACTGACAGAAGGAGTTGCACTTGAAGCAGAAGCTTTTGCAAGTTTATTTGATTCCAAAGACAAAGAAATTGGAGTCAATGCCTTTCTCAATAGAAAAACTGCAGAATGGGAACATCGATGAATTCTATCGAAACAATTCAAATTCTCAATTATTTGTTTAGCCTATCGGCTGGTAGTGAGGGGTATCGCCCCTCAGCGGCGGGGTGGCTTTACGCCAAGGTTCTCAACAACGGTAGCCGTTCTTTCGAGCGAAATCACGAAAGTGTGCCATATGTACAGCATTCTTGCGAACAAAAGAACGAGGGGCAACTCCTTCCCATCGACCCAAAAGTTCGTTCCAGACACGGTCGCACACAGTACCTTGAAGGCTTGCAAGCAATCGAAGATTGGTTGCCATCTTTGCAGCATCATTTGGACAGCAAGGTCCAACATTACGTGCTTCTGCCTTCTTGTTTCGTTCCTCAAGTTTAGCAGCAACCCATTCTAGACGGATTTCTTCTGCGCGAGGGTTGTTAGCTGTAGCTGGGCCCTTCTTTGTGGTAGAGCGACCATTTTTTCGGTTGCCAGTTCTTCGATTCTTCCCATTGTGGTGGGGATTAATGTTACGGTTTGTTCTCATTTTTGTATTTCTCCTGATTTGATTATGGCTTTGCCATGGCTTAGCCAATCATCGCATCTGTATCGGAGCATTATACAATCATGATTTCACCTGTGAATTATTATGTTTGAGAGGGTATCTAGTCGCTTCCTCGGCCAACATTATTACTTGGAACCCACTCTATATAAAACGGGGCTGGGTATGCCCAATTTTTCTCGAAAAATCAAAATCCAACGACAATATTCCAAGCCACCACAAAGATGGCTACATCGGCACAAGCATGGGTTATCCAGGCAATCCAAATACTTCGATATTCAAGATAAACCCATGAAAAGACAGCACCTCCGATGAAAACACCTAACGATGCAATTGCGGTCCCAAGAGGATCTAGGAAGAAATACAAAGCAATGCTGTGATGAAGGGTAAAAATGGCCGATGATAATAAGATTGGGCGCCATTTACCGCCAATCAATTGCTCCAATTTAGAAGTGATAAACCATCGGAAAACGTATTCTTCCAGAACAGAATTGATGAATACCCAAAACACAATCGCTGCTGCTAAGTTCCAAGGAACAGTCAATCCGACGGGATGGAGAATAGATTTGAGTGCATCCGGTTGAAGCATTTTATCCCCAAGCCAAAAATAAGCAAGCCAGACAACAATCATCATACCGAATCCAAGGAGAAAAGCCATCCTCCACCCACCTTTTTCTACTGGAGACCAAGAAAAATCCTGTTTTTCAATTCGCAAATGCCAATAAACTGGTAAACCAAACATCCAAATTTTTGTGAAGATAAACACAATTACTGCCAAAGTTCCAGCCTTAAATGCAAAACCAGTAGTGACAGAGATACTTGGCGCAATACTGACTAAAATAAGTCCCAAAACCGCAATATTGCGTTTTGAAAGAATAATTTCAGAATTTTCATTAAGGCTCGATGACACTTTGACTCAAAGCGTTGTCAATTCTATTGCTCTTCAATGTTGACACGAATATCGAGTCAATTATTCATTTCGTCTTTCAATTGAGCCAAAGCATTACTAGCATTTGGAATCGGAAGTGGAAGGCCAAGTGGTGTCCCATCTAGTCCCATAAGTGGGGGAAGTGGTTTTCCATCTGGCCCTAATAGTTCTGGCAGTTCAGGTTCTTTTCTACTTTGCACTTTTTCAAAGCCATCATCAAGAGCAGTTCGGAGTTTCAAAATCCGAGTCTCATCAATGCGAATAAAAGAAGCTCCATAGATGTGACCAGATTCAGGATTCTCGGGTGTGACCAAAACGGATTGCCCGTGACCAGGCGTTTGTAAAAGAGCCACTAAGTCTTCTCCAGCAGTTTGCTCTTCCCACATGCGTGCGGTTGATGCACGAATATCAGCCAGTTGACCTCTTCTGCGCAATTCAATTTTCTGTCGAATTTGGTCATGCTTGATTCTGCGCTGACTTATCGAGGATTCGATATCAGCGTTTTCTACAGATTCAGGGCTGACTTCAACGACGAATTCATCAGCCACATGGACATCATCCATCTCAAGTGTGACTTCAACAATTTCTTCGCCATGAGTTTCACTTTCCGCGATTAAAGATTGTTGAATTTCTTCTCTTTTTGATTCTGCAGCTTGGATTTTGGCAAGTTTTCGTTCACGTAATGTTGCGCCATCAAGTTCACCTTCGGTCACTGGTTGAGGGATGTTCAAATCATTCTCGGGTTCACTTTCTTGAGATTTAACAGTTGGTTTCGCCTTCAAGTTTGCCTGTTGAACGCGAGCAACAGGTTTCTTTGAACCAAGAACAATCCAAGCAAAGGAAAAAGCAAGAATTATCGCGATACTAATCCATTTACTGTTATCATTCAATTCACCTGCTTTCAACAGGTAATATGCCGCAACTGAGAGGGCACATAGTCCAGATATCGAGCGTGCGAATCCCATGTCCCTCACGCCACTCCAAATTGTATTAACTTATCATGCTGATGGCAATTGACGTAGCAAGTCATTCAATGCCCGGCTACGGTGGCTGTAGGCTTGTTTCTCTTCAAGTGACATGGCTCCGAATGTTTTTCCATGAGCACTATTTACTCCATAAGTTCCTTGAGCCAATGGCTCCCCATATTCATCTAGGTCATTGGGTGTAAACACAGGGTCAAATCCAAAACCACCATCGCCTCTACTTTCAAGAGCAATCCATCCTGGACATTTTCCATTTCCATAGAGGATTTGGCCGTTCATCCATAAAGCAGCAACTGCTTGGAATTCTGCTGAACGCAATTGTGCACATTGTATTGTGTCCTCGCTTTGCAGATGATTGAGTAATCGAAGAACTCCAGAGCAACCGATTGTCTCCAATACATATGCGGAGTAGACTCCCGGAAAACCATTCAGTGCATCGATAAATAATCCAGCATCTTCTACTAATACCATATCATTCGATTTATCACCATCTGGTAAATGTTGTAAGGCCTGAGCAATTTTCGATTGAGCAACTTCTTCTAAAGTGTTGACTTGCGGCTCAATAATGTCTCCCTCATCAACCATAAGATGACGTACAGTATATCCTAATGGCTGTAGATGATGTGTTGCTTCTTTGAGTTTCCCGGCATTACTTGTGAGGAACCAGATGGTGCGCGACATGGTTCTGCTATGGCTTTTGCATATTGAGGTAGTGGGAGAAAATAGTACTTCTAACCGTTTTTTCAAAGCGAGTATTCAAAGACCAAGAACATGAGCCAATGGTATGTTGCAACAACTTGGACTTGTCGCTTTTGGCGGTGCACTTGGGGCTGCATTACGATATCTGGTAAGTGAGTGGATATCCGTTGAATCCTTTCCTTATGCGACACTTTCAGTCAATCTAATTGGCTCATTTCTCTTGGGAGTATTAGCGGTGGGCTTGGCTCAAAATCTACTTTCAGCCAATATGGCATTACTGCTTGGAACTGGTGTTCTTGGGGCATTTACAACAATGTCGACATTTTCTGTTGAAACAATACAAATGTTTGACCAAGGGCACGGCAGTTCAGCAATAATCTATGTTGCTCTCACAATGGCATTAGGCCCACTCCTCGCTTTGATTGGATGGAAACTCGGAGAATCGATTTTTGTATAATTGAATGGCTTTATTTAGGGGCTTTATGTTAGCGCTATTCAAAGAACATCAAGCGTATTAATTTCGTTTGCCCTAAGAGTTGAGAACATGACCGAACATAATCTAATCCAAATTTTGAATGAAGCCCTCGGGTGGGAATTACGCGCTGCCAATATGTATGCCCATTATGCTGCCAATATTCGAGGAATTAATCGCCTCCAACTTTCTCCTCTGTTTACCAGCGAAGCTACCGAATCGACCGCTCATGCGGATATCGTTCGAAAGGCTATTGTCAAACTTGGAGGAGTTCCGGTAACTGAGCGCAATTCACATGAGATTATTCATACCACACAATTTGATGAAATGTTGGTCTATTCCTTAGAAACTGAAACCCAAGCAGCGACGGTGTATTCAAAAATTATGGTTGAAATTGAAATACTTGGCGACCAAGATTTACATGATGCTATTGAACAAATTTACTTGGCTGAACTTCGAAGTTTGGAAGAGTTACGACTGCTCATGGAATAATTAACCATGATACCGAACACGAGAACGAACATCTTCGAGACGTTTGAGGACTTGTGTTGCAGTAGGAACAGCTCCTCCAGATTGCTCTGGCGGTTCTCCTAATCGCAGTTCTTCAGAAGCATAACCTTCCAATAACAAATCGATTGCACCGTTTTGCTCTGGATGAGAGGCACCGAGTATTTCATCGATAACGTGGAGGTCAATTCCAAATCGCTCAATCTCATAATCAATAGCAGCAAGTCCAAAGTCAATCAATGAAGGCTTACCGTTTTCATCAACAAGAATGTTATTGGTTGAGAGGTCACCGTGAGTAATCGCTTCACGATGGAGTCGTCGA
The DNA here is from genome assembly GCA_018662825.1 of Methanobacteriota archaeon. Taxonomy (GTDB): domain Archaea; phylum Thermoplasmatota; class Poseidoniia; order Poseidoniales; family Poseidoniaceae; genus MGIIa-L1. The sequence continues at coordinate 75,488 of JABJFI010000039.1, forward strand.
ATTAATGCACCAGTATTCCGCAAGGTCTTATCAATAAATTCCTGTGATATTTCTCCATTCCTCAAAATTTCTATCAATGGCAATCCCGGCATTCGCTCGAGTATCATCCGACCCGATTTTGGATCTAGGTCCCAAACTGCTGGAACATTTAGACCGCATCTTTTGAGTCTTATGAGAAGTCGAGATTCGCTCATCATCCGCCTATAACCGAGGCGGTTATCGAGGTCAGGATGGCGCCATTTGCGAGGCCGACGAAGTTTTCGCACAGCGTCTTGGCCCATCCATGTTCCTGCCCATACTTCAGCCTCAGCACCAAGGTGCAAACGCTCGCTCGGAACAAAGGCCATGAAGGGCGCTTTTGTTCCCTATTTATCAACACTTCAGCAAAGGTTTGCTTCAAAAGGGAGGACTTTGTGCCAGTGTTGAAGCAAGATGACGGTTTCTCTGCCAATGTGCTCCGTGGATTTCACGGATACTTCCCTTTCTCTTGAAGAACAAGTAATCGCAGACCGAATTGAAGAATTACGAGAACAACTCGGAGACCAATTGCTTATTCTTGGCCACCATTATCAGCGTGACAGTATTGTCATGCATGCAGATTTTCTTGGAGATTCATTCATGCTAAGTCAAATGGCGGCTGAATCCAAAGCAAAGTACATTGTATTTTGCGGGGTCCATTTCATGGCGGAATCTGCGGATATACTAACCAATGATGACCAAATTGTTGTGCTTCCAAACATGAGGGCTGGCTGCTCAATGGCAGATATGGCCACATTAGTAGATGTAGAAACGGCTTGGAAAAACATCTTGCTACATTCGGGTCTTGATGACCCCATTGAACGAGAAGACCCGACTGCTTTGGCATCGAATGATGATAAATTTTTGGTACCTGTTACCTACATGAATAGTAGTGCAGATTTGAAAGATTTTGTTGGGCGACATGGAGGAATCGTTTGCACTTCGAGCAACGCTCAAGGCGTACTTAACTGGGCGTTTGAACGTGCAGGAAAGAACGGCTCCGTCTTGTTTTTCCCAGATCAACACCTTGGACGAAATACTGGAAATGCCATGGGCATTCCACTTGAAAAAATGTCAACTTGGACTCCTAATCAGTGTAAAGAGGTACAAGGTTGGAAGGAAATTCAAAATGCGAAAATAATTTTGTGGCATGGTTTCTGTTCTGTTCACAAGCGATTTACTAAACCTCAAATCGATGATTTCCGGGCTCGTCATCCTGATGGTATTGTGGTCGTACATCCGGAATGTCCTATCGAAACAGTAGCAGCAAGTGATGCAAATGGCTCAACCCAATACATTCGAAACTTTGTTGCAGAGCAATCACCAGGGGCAAAAATTGCGATTGGAACTGAAATAAATATGGTCGCACGTTTAGCCAATGAGCACCCAGATAAACACATCGAGTGCCTTGATGGCGAAATTTGTCCCTGCTCAACAATGTACATGATTCATCCAGCCTACTTGATGGATGTGCTTGAACGAATTGTAGATGGGGAAAAGCCAAATCAAATCCAGGTCCCACCTTCGATTCAAGAAGGTTCATTGTGGGCATTGGAACGAATGCTTAGTATCAAAAAGTGAAACTTATTCTTCATGCACCAAGTTCTCCTGCCTAGATTCGGATTGACGCTGAACAATATGCGTAAAGACCAGCAACACTCCAATGATTATTCCAATTTGGAGAATGACATTGGAATACACAGTAATTTCTGGAACCCATGAATGGATGTGTATAGTTACTTCTCCATCCGCCGATTCTTCGAAATATACTAAATGATGCTCAAGTACTTGCGGACCCCATTGATGTAATTCATCCGAAGTCAACTGTTGCGTGTAATTATTGGTAAGATTAACGAAATGTATTTCGCCATCCATGTATTTCTCTAATGGATTGATTGGTTCCAAGTGGTCACGGGCCGACCAAGCCAAGATTCCATTTTTCATCGAAGGGCCACTCGCAGCAAATTTTGCATCACTCGCAAGCCATTGCTGACCATTCGAACGATTGTAGACAACTAAACGCTCAGTAGCAGAAACATTCACAGTTACTGCGAGATATTCGTTATCGAATACAAAATCAGTGATAGTTGCATTATTCATGTCGACCGGAGTGCCCCATGTTGCAAGAATTTCGTCTTGTTCAGGAGTTGAGGAGGCGTTGATTTGCCCAATCGTAATTGAACCGGTCGAACCAATCTGAGATAGTTGAATACTTGTGGGCTCATTGGCTAATACCATTGCAATTTCAAGTCCATTCGTTCGAATGAGTTCAATATTGGTGGGATTGTAATCAAGTGTAATTTCTTCACCTAGAATATTATAGGCGCTTAATAGCCCATCCTTTTCAAGAATTATGTACTCCACAAATCCGGTTCCAGTCAACAAGATTTCATCCGGTTTGTCCATTGGAATGCTCATTACTGGCTGATTTGATAAATTCAGTAAATCGAGATCAAAGATAGACATTGCAGTTTGATTGGCAACAACGAGTTTGGAGCCAGTCAATGCATATGTTGAATCAACCTCGATACTCCCGTTCATAATTTCCCAACTAAACTCTAGATCAACCAAATTGTGAATCACCATTACAGGGCCGGTAGAACGGTTGTCGATAGTTGCCATCCATCCATCATCAGTTGCGACCCCTTGGGGTGC
>JABJFI010000024.1 GCA_018662825.1 Methanobacteriota archaeon
ATATTGGATTTGTTGGTTGGAATGAAACAGCGTGTTTGTTAGACACATCATGGACTCTTTCTGGAAATGAGGTTGTGGTTTTAGGTGCTGGGGGACTTGGCAGCTGGAGCTCCCCTCTACTTGCGCAGCAGATGACAGAGGGTGCACTCCATGTTGTAGATGGAGACCCTGTAATCGAACTTCATAACCTCAACCGGCAAGTACTCTACAATGAACAACATCTTGGTAGTATCAAAGCAACAACAGCTTCACAAAGACTACAGGAAATCAATGGGAATAATCGTATTGAGCATCATTTTGAATATCTCAATCCCCATCACCTTAACTTTGGAAATCTAGATGAATCTGATGAGGAATTTGATGACCTTGGTATTGAACCTTCACAACTGTTCAGCGCACTCAAGAACAGTAGTATTTATCTTGCATGTCTTGATAATATGGTTGCTCGAACAATATTGAATGAAGCGGCTATTCAAAACGGTAAACTGATGATCAATGGTGCAACTGAAGCGCTTCATGGTGTCGTGGAAACATTTGGCCAGGAAGGCTGCATGGTTTGTCGTTATGGAAATGATGCTGCACGCTCAACAGAAGTAATATCTTGTACTGAAGAAGGTGTTCGGCCAATCGCTTCAATTGTAACATCAACTGCTTGGGTGGGCGCAATGATGGCTCTTCTTGCGATGATGAACTTGCATCCATCAGAAGATTTCCAAAATTTCCGCAGTTCGTGGTATGAAGGTGAAATAGAAAGTTCGTCACCGACTAAGCCGCCATGGTTTAATGAATTGTGTAAATATCATATTTAACAAAAAACCGAGGCCTCAATAAAAAGATAAGATGGAATGATTACTATGATTGAACTTACATGCATTGCGCCGGTGAATGATAATAGAGATGGAAATGCTGTATACATGAATACTGCAACCGCTGAAGAAAGCGGATTCAAAAATGGTTCACCGGTCCACATTACCAGTGAGGGTAAAAACACTGTTGCTATTGTTCGTTATGACCAAAACATTCCGCACGATTCTGTTGGCGTTGGCCCTACTATTCGAATAAATGCCCATGTCCAAATAGGGAATAATGTCGAGATTTCCGAATTAAAGGCTCAGGTCTTTGCGAAAGTGCTTTTACAACCGACCACCAAGGAACTTCAACAAGAGGAAATTGTGCAGGTGAAGAAAGCTATTCGCGACGTTTATTTATCCAAAGGCGATCATTTTAGCATTTTCATTAACGGAGAACCGCTTGAACTTCAAGTTACACGCTGCCGCCCACAACATGGATGGCTTACGCCCGATGTTGATATTCGAATTAGTCCGAAAAGGTCTAGAAAAACGATTATTGAGGTTCCTGCTGTTTCATTTGATGACATAGGGGGGCTCGATGAAACTATTGAAGCGATTAAAGAGATAGCGATTGTCCCTTTAATTCATCCAGAAGTTTATGTTAAATCCGGTCAAGAACCTCCACGTGGGATTCTTCTTTATGGCCCACCCGGGGTCGGCAAAACTCTTCTTGCTCGAGCCCTTGCACGTGAAGCGCAATGCAATTTCATTTGCATCAGCGGACCTGAAATTGTTAGTGCCCAATACGGTGCTTCAGAGCAAGCGTTACGTGAAAAATTCGCAGAAGCAAAACGAGAAGCCCCCTCAGTAATTTACATTGACGAAATTGATGCAATCGCTGGTGATCGGAAGAATAGTCGAGGTGAATTGGAAAAGCGAATTCTAACAGAACTCCTCATCCAAATGGATGGTTTTGATGATCGGGGGCAGGTATTGGTTGTTGGTTCAACAAATCTACTTGAAACAATTGACCCTGCATTGCTACGGGCTGGACGTTTTGACCGCCGAATACATGTCCCATACCCAGACAGTGATGGGCGAGAGCGTATTTTGGAAATACATTCGAAAAACATGCCGATGCAAGAAATATCATTGGCGGAATGGGCAAAGAAAACTGTTGGATGTACGGGGGCTGATCTTGCAAATCTTTGCCGTCATGCAAGTGGTGAGGCGCTAAATCGGACTTTTGGAATTCAAAGGCTTACAAATCCAGAAAACTTCTCGGAAGAGGAACTCGAAACATTGGCCATTCGCCACGACGATTTTGAGGAAGCTTTTCTCAAATTTACTCCATGGGCTACCCAACAACGACGCCCTGCCGCCATGGGTCTGGTTGAAATGGATTCGGTGATTGGACATCAAAAGGCTAAAACTGAAATTGTAGACCACCTTGTGCATCCAATCAATAACCCAGGAATTTATGAATCATTGGGACTTTCCTGCTCTGGCGGGGTGCTGCTTCATGGCCCTCCGGGAACAGGTAAAACG
>JABJFI010000103.1 GCA_018662825.1 Methanobacteriota archaeon
AATGTGAGGGATAGTGAGCATTCCTCCGTTCACTGTTATCGGGCACAATACTCCGCAAGCAGGAGCAAGATAGTCCTCTCCGGTCTCTGTCATGACCAAGCGGATTCCGTGACCTGCTGGCAAGAGAGCGTCAATCGCTTGAAATTCCATGAGCATAGTCAGCGATTGGCCGGGGAATACTGTCGTGGGGTCACTGCCGCCTTGGTAATAGCGGATATCCATTGTCGCATGGCCAAGGCGGAGGTTTGTCTCCGCGTCTTGTAACTCGACGAAAATTTGACCGCCGTCCATGGCTGCTTGGACTTCGAGGTGAAGAGTAGTAAGGCCGGAGATGTGAATCTCTGTATCCATATTCAACGCATCGCATTCAATCACTACGCCACTCACGCTACCGCCCGAAGTCGAGAGACCCTGCACTCGGGTTCCAGTTTGGCTACATGTTTCAAGAGGTAATTCACTCCAAGTTCGGTCAAGTGGCGGCCATGTTTCTTCGATACGCCATTGGCCATCATTCCGTTGGATTTGTGCATGAAGTTCTGGTTTTTCCCCAGCGCCTTTCAAGTAATACTCAAACCATTCAAACAAATCTTGGCCCCAATCCCATCGCGTCATATTCTCAATGGCTTCACCACCATATCCGCTATCTTGGGCATTGTGTTTTGACCATTGGTCGGGATAATTGTGCTCCCACTGCCCAAGCATGCCTCGAACATCAAATCCTGCGTCGATAAAGGTCTGATACCACGGGAAAACTTGGTGGGGGTCAACGTTCCAATCCTGCATTCCCTGTACCCAATATACGCTGCCATTATAGTTGGTAAGTGCTTTAGAAATATGCTCCCTCTCTTCATAATAATTTGACATGTAAGGATCTAATTCGCCCATGCCATATGTCACCGGCCCTGCAAAGAATCCTTCAATAATATCTGGGCAAATATTGTCCATGTCTTCGGCGTTATAATCAACAGTGCTGGCGAAATAATTCATGTGCATCACTTGGCTGCGGGCTTCAGCACTACCATTTTTGTAAAGAAGCGGGTGTAATCCTGTCGTGCCTGAAATAGGAACAATAGTGGCTAAATGTTCACTTCCGTGAACTGCCGCTTCCCATTGTGTCGCGCCTTCGTAGGATTTGCCGTACAGGCCAACCTTTCCATTCGACCAATTTTGTGTACCTAGCCATTCTACTGCCTGATGAATACCCCAACCTTCCCCTTCTCCTCGATAATCGAAACAACCGGAGGATTCTTCTGTTCCGAAAACAGATACTTGGGCAAATGCATATCCGTGTGGAATGAAATTATCATAGATAAATTCGCCTCGGCCGCCACCTACCACATTCGTTGCTCCTGATTCATCTCCGGGTTGGCCAAAGGAGAAATAAGGGCTTACTACGGCGATTACTGGTACTTTTTCTCCGGATTCCGTGTTTGAAGGGAGCCAATACGAGAGATGGATGTTTGCGGTAGATGGGCCCGTTTCCCAAACCTCTGAAGTATCGACTTCAAAGGTTGCTTCTTGAACTTCAAGGGCAGAGTGGGGCCCTGGTTGTAAAACATAGGAATAGCTATCAGTCCAATTCCACTCAAATGTGTGGCGCTCCCATTCTGTTGGATAGAGTGATGATACTTCATCGCCCACTTGCGTCGAGGCGTCTCCAAAACAACCCGAAAGGGGGCCAAGAAGGAACAACATAGACAGGAGTAAGGCAATTCGCATTGTTTGGGCGATAGAGTGGTTTGGCATCAATGTGATGTTTCTAAAACGATACATCAAGAAGGGATGGGCGGGTGGAACAACTATGCCCGTTCTAGTTACTGGCGCCGCTGGATTCATCGGTTCACATGTAGTGCATTTATTGCTTGAGAAAGGATTCGGTGTGCGTGCAACGGCAAGGAATCCGGGTCAGGCTCAATTTCTCGATGCGTTTCCAAAAAATAAGGGGGCGGCGCTTGAAATTGTCCGCATGGATTTGCTCGAGATGGGTTCGGTAATCGACGCGGTAAATGGATGTGATATTGTGATTCATTGTGCTGCAGCCCTAATGGTGGGTGTGCGAGACCCTCAACGCGATGTTATTGACCCCTCGGTCCTCGGTACGACTAATCTCTGTCAAGCAATCAAAAAAGCAGGTTGTGTTCAAACTATAATTCACACATCATCGGTTGCTGCTATTCGAAGTACACGGCATAAAAATGGTCATACCTTTTCCTCTGCGGATTGGTGTGATGATGCAACATTAGAGTCAAATCCCTATGGTTTAGCAAAGGCCGAAGCTGAACGTGTAATGAGAGCATTTGTTCGAAAACAGCCCGATGATAAGCGTCCAAGACTCGTGACAATTCATCCCTCTATTGTGTTTGGACCGGTCTTTCAAAAACGCCACACTCAAGGGTCCATGGCATATCTCAAACACTTCACTGGCCGTATGCCGTTTGTCCTTCATACCTTTCTGAATTATGTCGATGTTCGAGATGTTGCTAACGCCCATGTATCTGCTATTAATACAGGTCAAAATAACGCCCGATATATTTTGCATAAAGAAGGAGTTTGGATGCAAGAAATTGGACGACGGTTGCGTACTTTCATGCCTAACAAAAAATGGGCCGTGATTTGTCTGCCAAAACCGGCCGCTGCCTTGTTGGCTATCTTTCACCCCAAACTAACCTGGAGAATGGTTCGCTCATCTCTAGGGAGGCATTTAGGATATGATGTTGGGGGTATGGAGCAAGAATTGGAAATTGAACTTCGTTCATCTGAACAAACATTGGTTGATTCTATCGAATCGTTATTGAGATTATCTGTTTGAATTGGTGATGTGAGTCGTGCATCTCTCCGACACTATCATGAATGGGTTCCCTTTCATGAATGGTAAGCAGTTGTTGCATCCATGCCAAACGCTTACCGCCCATTATAGATAATGGTTGAGTACCAATTATGCCGTAAGGTATGAGTGGCGTGACGCTTTGGGACAACCATGCAGGCAGATGTGATGTGGGGCAGCCGATGGAGTGAAAACTCACTTGCAATGGCTCGCGTCTACATGGAGGCGGTTTGCAGAAAGCAGAGTCTCGTTTGCCTTGCGGCAGACCGCTCTACAATGGCCGAACTGGAACAATTGATCGATGAGGTCGGGCCGTATATTGCAGCGCTCAAAACGCATGTCGATTTGGTCGATGATTGGTCGCCAGATGCGTGGTCTGCCTTCTGCTCAAAGGCCGCAGATGCCGACTTATTGATATTTGAAGACCGGAAATTTGCAGATATTGGAGGAATTAGTCGGAAACAAATGTCGGGCATTTACGATATCCGCTCATGGGCTGATTTGGTTACGGCGCACCTCATTTCTGGACCAGACATTGTTGATGGTTTACAAGCCGGATGGAGTGATGTTGGGCGCCAGGGGGGTGTACTCCTCCTAGCACAAATGTCAAGCAGGGGTAATTTGCTTGTTCCCGATTATACTGGTAACGTTGTTTCTGTTGGGAAAAATCACGCTGGTGTTTTTGGATTCATTGGCAACGGTTCAAGGCCTGAGGAATTAGAATTACTACGTAAAGCGGTAGGAGATGGAAAATTAATTTGGACTCCAGGGGTAAATCTTGCAGTTGGAGATGGTGAAATGGGCCAGCGCTATGGCGACCCACGTGAAGCGGTTTTGGCTGGTTCGGATTGCATTATTGTGGGCTCAGGAATTCACAAAGCAGCAGACCCCGCCGGCCAAGCAAAAGCATATGCGGATGCTTCTTGGAATGCCTTTGTGGAACGGTGTGAATAGGTGAATGGAATATGATGGTGCGAACTCTCCTGTGGTTTTTTGCCATTGGGTTGTCTCTTGTGCCCCTTTGGATTCTTTGGAGGGCGGGCCAAAAAGCTGCAACTCTTGATTTTAGATTGTCACAAAACGATGCCTCATTACTCGACGATGGTGGAGTAATCGTGACGCAAATAACTGGCTTACCTCCAGATGCTCGCATTATTCCAAATGCGAATGTAGTAATTGTTCCAAGTCCGAGCCCTCAAGCAAATGGGGCTACTCCTGAAAGTTTGGCATATGTCAAGTAACCAAGTCCAGAGATTACTAAGGTCATCACCAATAATCTGAGTGCTCGGCGTTTTGGTTTGACTGCCACTACTGCTTGAAGTGGGGGTAATCCGGGGAGGGGTTCAAGAATTGCCCCCGGTAGAGGTAAAGCAGGCATCCCAGGTAAAGCAGGAAGAGGCATGAGCCCTTCATCAGCCTCTGGTTTCACTCGGTCTTCAGGATAGAGTTGGTCGAGGTCTTCGAGCCCGGGGGCGTCTGGAATAGGGCCAAGGATTTGGTCCCAATGTTGTTCAACTGCGGTAGAAGAAATTGGCTTTTCAAGCCACACCACGGCTCCTGCTGAATGACTTGCATCTTCAGCTAATTGTGCCAATCTTCGCGATGCGATGAAAACAATACGGCTTTCTCCACCGTGTTCTCTCATTTCCAAAGCGGCAAGGTGGCCATCTAAAGATGGAAGGTCCAAAGCAATAACCACGAGTTCGGGGTCAAGGCGAATGTATTCATCAACGGCTTGGTCACCATCTTCACAGACTTCAACGTTAAATTCGCGGATTTTGAATATTTCACGAAGCCGCATCAATGACATTGGGTTGTTGTCCACAATAAGAACCGTGGGTGCGGTTTCTTCTGCAGTCGGCGTGACATAAGCCATGTGAATCATCTCGCTGAAATCGCCATTACACATCAAATAACCGCACAGGATTGGTCATTCCTCGCTGTCTTTGATGTTAGAGAGGTCTTCGACTGGGCCGCTTTGGGGGTTTGCGAACGCCTCCCGTATTGTTTCAGATTGTGCGGCATCGCTTTGCATTTCTCGGCGTCTCGACGGGGCTTTTAGAAATTGTAATTGCAGTTCGCTGACAATTCCTTTCAACATTCGCTCTTCTTGTTCACTCAAATTTCCTTTAGTTTTTGCTTGAAGCATTCTCAACAAATCAATCGCGGCTTTTGCTTCACCAAGGTTGAACATCATATTTCCTTCTTGGTCAGGTAATAGCCCCATGTGGAGTAACGCCGAGCGTTGAAACATGTGAACCAATTGAAAAAATTGTTCTGTTTCTTCGTCTTTGAAAGTGCCCGCCATATTATTCGGAGGGGTTTGGGGTCTAAGTCCTCATCGCTTCCCTTCAATCGAACATTTGTTCAAGAAGCCAGTCTGGGTCGAATTGTTTCAGGTCGTGGTATCCTTGGCCAACACCAGCGAATACAATCGGGCGTCCTGTGGAGAAGGCAATGGAAAGGCCTGCACCGCCTTTGGCGTCGGTGTCAATTTTCGTCAACACCGCGCCGTCGAATTTCATAATTTCTTGGAACATTCTTGCTTGCTCTACAGCATCGTTCCCTGCAAGCGAGTCGCCAACAAATAATGTCAAATGCGGGTTTGCAACGCGACGTACTTTGTTGAGTTCATTCATTAAATTGACTTTATTTTGCATACGCCCAGCGGTATCAACAAGGACTACATCGATGTTTTTTGCTTTGGCAGAATCAATTGCGTCGCGGGCGATTGCTGCTGTATCGCCTCCGCGTTGGCTAGATATGCAGCGAATTCCTAAATTCTCACAGTGTGTTTCGAGTTGTTGAATTGCACCTGCTCTAAATGTATCACCGGCGGCGGCAACAACACTGAGATTTTGGTCGAGAAGTCTGCGGGCTATTTTTGCCGCTGTCGTAGTTTTTCCTGTACCATTCACACCAACCAACATGATGACGACTGGGGTGTCGCCTGAATCGACAAATGACTGTACTGTGGCATCAAAATCCCAATATCCTGCTGCTAAAATATTCCGCAATGCCCGTTTGAGGGCGGCTTCAAGCACCTTTGCTAAATCTGCCCCTCTTCTAAGACGAGCACCTACAAGGTTTGCACGCAATGCTGCGGTTACAGCAGTGACTGCGTCACTGGAAATATCGGATTCAAGAAGAACCCATTCGAGTTCTTCGATAAGGTTGTCAAGTGCTCCGCCGGCTTTGATGACTCTGCCGCCTTCTGAAACAACACCTCCTCCAAGGTCGACATTGATTTTGGTTCCAGCCTCGGTTTCAATTTCGGCCGCTTTTACCGACCCTTTAGGAGTAGATTGGACGCTAACAAGTTGGCGGCCGGTGGTTGTTCTCATCACTGAAAGGTCGACGTGTGACCCTTTTGGTCGGGCCAATTCAACTGCCCCTCGCTTCGCCATTTCCTTGCGTTTTTTGGAGAGGCGCTTTTCTTCTGTGCGGCGACGAGTTTGTTGTCGTTTCTTCTCTTTACGGGTTAATTCAACTGGGAGGGCGACTTCTTCCTCTTCATCAAAATCATCCCAATCTTCACTCGGAAATTCTAAGGATTCGGATTCATCCAATGCCTCAAGGTCTTCCCACTCCTCTTCAACTTCTGGTTCAATAACTTGGTTTTGTTCAATTGGCGCCGGAGGTTCGGGAGATGGTTTTTGGGCAGATTCCAGT
>JABJFI010000023.1 GCA_018662825.1 Methanobacteriota archaeon
CAAGAATCTCTGCAAAATCTGTCGAATCATAAGCTTGGCGATGGACTGCAACAACATAGCCTCGCTCGACCAAACGCGATGTGAAATCCATGTATGAATCTAAAGTTTCACCTGAATCAACAAAAAATTGAACATTTGGAAAGGGACCATTTCCGGCCATTTCTGCGCCTTCACCTGAAGTCATTGCAGGGTAAAGAAGACGAAGTTGATTTGGTGGAAGGGTGCCGTAGTTTAGGTCATCCCAACCCACTGGAAAGTCAGTAGCAGTGTGAATAGGTGCGAAATTTGTATCTTCTTGAGGATGTTCAGCCGATACAAATACACCGATACAAGGTAGCAACAATCCAATCAAAACCAATAGACAAGCAAGTTGCTTCGTCGGTTTCATATTCAGCCCTACCTGCTCCTTTGCGTTATCATTCTAATTGCTTTGGGAGTCATGCATGGTTCTCGAGGGTGTTTTCTGCATGAATCAATTGCGTGAGTAGTAAACCAATTGAAGGCAGCATATCCGCATATTGCGGCGCCCAAAGTCGATTCCAAGCCTCCAAATGCTGGGCAACCAACATCCATCGACCATCCAAAGGCGTAGTGATAAGTTGCTCGATTCTTGATTCAATATCACTATTTTGAGACTGATAATTTGGATTCAATCTAAGGCTACATGATTCTAACTCATTTTGATAAGCGCCATTTCCATCAAAATCTACGGCAAAATCAAGCGGGCTGCCTGAATTATCAGATTCAACTTCTGGAGGTAATTGCAATGGGCGCCTACCGGAGAACAATCGAACTTTACCTCCTGCCTTCAGCCACGCATCAACAGTTGCTCTTGCAGCACCACCACCGCCAACGATTCCCAGCAGCGCTCCGTTTTCAATTTGGACACCATGATGCCGTGCAACGGAAATTACACCCAGTCCATCTACTCCAGCGCACCACCATCCTTGTCCATCCCAGCGCAACGTATTGACAGCCTGAAGAGCCATTGACTCATCAATTGTTGAAACCGCTTCACTAGAAAGTTGATGTTTGAGAGGTGAAGTAAGATTGAGCCATACTTCATTTTCAAGACAATATGTAGGAAGGTTGTGGTTTTTTGCATCTAATAAGAACGATTCTGCAATCCTAGATTGTTCCTCAAGTTCAAATTCAAATTTTGCAACGAGACGTTGGTCAGAATCTTCCACCTTCATCGCAGCCTCTATTGCTCTGTTCAACAGAGCCTGAGTACGATATTTTCCAAATGTTGCCCCAGTATAGTCCCACATAGGTGGATCGGGTGTTCGACCAGCATAACCCCATCCCAAAGCATTCTCTATTGTCAAAGTATCAACTAATTCAATCGTAGTATTCTTGAAATTGAATTCCATTTTCTTCCCAAATTTCTCTAAATTTGAGACAACCAAACCAAATAATAGAGGTGAAAGAGAATGTGAGACTGGACGCCCAGATATCGCATACCGTATCTGTGCCATGCAGTGGCTTGGAATCCGAAGTTCTTCAACATCATGTATCGAATTTTGTTGAAACGGCACAGAGTTGAAAAGGGAGTGTGTATTAGCAGAATCATGGAGTACTCATCCCAAAGTAAAGGAAAAGGATTAATTTCCATTTTGACTGCTATGTTTGGCCTCTATTTGACTGCGGCCATGTGGACTGAATTTAATTCTGCTCTCGGTATGTTTTTGGGGCCAAGTCTCGGCATTATTGTTGGGACAATTGTCTTTTTATTGTATCAAAGTAAGAAAAATGAGAATGAATTCACCCAAGGTGGAAACTATCTCACCTCTGAAGGAACTGCAATCGTTCGGGATAGTGAAGGACGTCTTCAACAAGTAGAAAGTACAATTGAAAAGGGTCGCAATCCGACTTTTTTCATTGCCATGCTCTACTTCATGATTATTTTGATGAGTGAAATCTCATGGTCTGACCTCATTTTGGGATGATACATTGCCTGGTTTACGTGATGTTTTCATCATGAAGGAGCGGATGAACAGTGGAGCTTCTTCCATAATGATTATTCTTGAAAAGGCATCGATTTTATTTTGCTTGTTAATGGTTGTCGCTATTGGAATTGCACTTGACTTACCTTCTTGGGGGGTTGGATTAATGTTCGGACTTTCATTAGGACCTATCGTCTTTGGACATTATTATTTCATTTACATTCGCCCAATATTAAAACTTCAAAAGGCGAAGGTTGAAGAATAGAACCCGTTAGTAGTGATTAGTGATACAATGTCCTTAATTTCAAATATTCTTGACCTAGTAGGATTGGGAGGCATAACTGGCATCGATATTCTCTTTGCAGTAATGGCACTTATTGGGACCTTTTTGTTCTTGATATATTTTGTACTTATCCTCATTGGTGGAGTCGCTGATGGGGCTTTAGAGTTCGCTGGATTTGAAACCGACTTTGACATGGGGGCAGAGGGCATCTTCCACATGCTGACCATCCAAGGAATCTTGAGTTTTATCATGATGTTTGGTATTGCTGGTCTGGCCGTAACTCAAAGCGATGGTTCAGATCTCCTTGCAATCTTTGTAGCAATCGTATCGGGTTTGTTTTCAATGTATATTATTGGAAAGGTGTTCCAGGTAATGAAATCTCTCGAAGTTGATTCAACGGTCAAACATTCCTTAGCCGTAGGTGCTCAAGGAAAGGTCTACATGGACATCAGAGCCGGTGAAACGGGTCAAGTTCAAGTTGAATTTCAAAACGCTATGAGAACATGTGATGCCGTGCTTGAAGATGAATCTATGAGTCTTAAAACTGGCAAGTTTGTCGAAGTTGTAAAAGCAATTGGCGAAACACTTGTTGTCAAACCACTCTCTGTGTCATCAGTAATGGCTGAAGAAGAATAAATTTAGGTGAAATTCTAACCGAACTTCAACGGGTGAAACCTCATAAAGGTCACCATGTATGAGCAATCATGGCAGATGTTGGCACTTCGATAGCAGTAATTGGATTATTTTTGTTTACCTTGGCAGTTTTTGGAACAATTTATGTTGCAACAAGCCGATATAAATTGGCCCCATCCGACAAAATTCTTGTTGTCTATGGTAATGTCAAAGATGCAGGTGCTGCCGCTTGTTACCACGGTGGCGGTAAAATTGTCTGGCCATTGATTCAGCACTATGCCTACCTTGATCTCAAACCGATGACAATCCGTATTGATTTACAACATGCATTATCTCAACAAAACATTCGTATCAATGTCCCATCGACATTTACGATTGGTATTTCAACTGCACCTTCAATCATGCAAAACGCAGCAGAACGTCTTCTCGGACTTTCTCAACCTCAAATTGAAGACATGGCAAGTGAGATTATTTTTGGTCAACTACGTTTGACTGTTGCAACCCTCACCATTGAGCAAATCAACCAAGACCGTGAAGCATTCTTGAGCATGGTTTCCAGTAACGTCGACTCAGAATTACACAAGATTGGTTTGTATCTTATCAACGTCAACATTACAGATATTACTGATGAAGCAGAATACATCGTATCGATTGGTGCAAAGGCAGCTGCAGAAGCAATTGCAAGTGCAGAGGGTGACCGAGCAAAAGCACTTGAGATGGGTCAAATCAAAGTTGCACAAGCAGATGCTAACCGTGAGATTGAAGTTCAAAAGAGAGAATCCGATGCTATCGCTGGAAAAGCGGTTGCAAAGAAACTCGAAGTTATTGCTGTTCAAGAGGCTGACTCTGAATCGAAAATGGGAATTGCAGTTGCAAAGAGTCGGGAAGAAATTTCCGTTCAAGACCAACAGAAATTGGCTATTGAAGGTGTAAACCTGAGTTTGGCTGACATTGCAATATCAAATGCTGTTCTTGCAGAAAAAGAAGCGGAGGCACGCCAACGTGCTGAAGTTGCTCAACGCCGAGCGCAAGAAGAAATTGAAAAAGCACAATATTCACTCGAAAGCGAGCGTCTTCGTGCAGCAGACATCGCTCGTGAAAAGATTGCTAAGGAACAAATCGAAATTGCTGCTGACGCAGAAGCAGAACGCCAACGCCGTATTGCTCAAGGTCAGGCAGATGCAATTCTTGCACGATATAAAGCAGAAGCAGAAGGACAACAATCTGTTCTAGAAGCAAAAGCGGCTGGTTACAAATCTCTCGTAGCGAGTGCTGGCGGAGATCCCAAAGCAGCAGCAACACTCTTGATGGTTGAAAAGATTGAAGAATTAGTTTCACGTCAAACCGAAGCAATTTCGAATCTCAAGATCGATAAGATTACTGTTTGGGATTCTGGCAATGGTGGTAAGAATGGAGAAGGAGGTTCAACTTCGAACTTTATCTCATCCTTGATGCAAAGCCTGCCTCCTGTTCATGATGTGGCAAAGATGGCTGGTGTTGAATTACCAGAGTATCTTGGTGCAATGAAGGACGAATAGTCCCAATTACGGCCATCGCGAGTGGGGTGCTAAAACCGCCGTTTTCCGTCTAGCATGAGCCGAGGGGTTCAAAGCCATATCGGACCGCATGCAACACATGGCAAGTGATTTGGATATCGCACGTTCTGCTACCCTCGAACCAATAGAAGCAATTGCTTGGAAATTGGGAATCTCATCGCACGAATTAGTTCCAATGGGAAAGGGAATGGCAAAAATCACTTGGGAAGCACTCAGTCAGCGTTTTTCAAAACCCCAAGGAAGCCTCGTCTTGGTCACCTCGGTCAATCCAACACCATTTGGAGAAGGGAAAACTGTGACGACGATTGGCCTTACTCAAGCCCTATGCGCAATCGGACAAAGTGCAACATGTGTCATTCGAGAACCTTCGATGGGTCCGGTCTTTGGAATAAAAGGTGGCGCTGCTGGAGGTGGACAGTCTCAAGTACTTCCGATGGAAGATATCAATCTCCATTTTACAGGAGATTTACACGCAGTAACATCTGCCCATAACCTCCTATCTGCCTTAATTGACAATCACATAAAGCAAGGTAATGATTCGAATTTAGAACCAACCCGCATATTCTGGCCACGCGTCATTGACATGAACGACCGAGCACTTCGTGATGTTGTCATCGGTTTGGGAGGTCCTGCAAATGGAAATACGCGCCAAGAGCGATTCGATATTACTGCTGCAAGTGAAGTTATGGCAATTCTTGTATTGGCCCAAGATTATGCTGATTTGCGACGAAGAATTGGAGAAATCGTCATTGGTGAATCATCAGAAGGTAATCCTGTGAAAGCGGAAGAAATCGGAGCGGCTGGAGCAATGACTTTACTTCTTAGAAATGCATTCCTACCGAATATGGTACAAACTCTTGAAGGTAATCCAGCATTTATTCATGGAGGTCCTTTTGCAAATATCGCTCACGGAAACTCCAGTATCATTGCTGACAGACTCGCACTTGGTGCAGCAGACATCGTCGTTACAGAGGCTGGATTTGGCTCAGATATGGGAGCAGAGAAATTCATGCACATCAAGGCTGTGAATTCTGGAAAAGCACCAGATTGTGTTGTTATGAATGTCACAGTACGTTCGATGAAACTCCATGGAGGGGCATTTGGAAGTAGAGGAGGGTACCGTCCTACAAAGGATGAATTAGAGAAAGAAAATGTCGATGCAGTAATTCATGGTGCACAAGGAAATCTTGACCGACACATCAAAAATATGGCTGGCTTCGGAATGCCGGTCATTGTATCGATAAACCGTTTTGATTCAGACACAGATGCTGAGTTAGATGTACTACGGACTGCCGCACAAAAAAGTGGTGCCACTGAAGTAACTTTGACAGAAGTTCATGCCAACGGTGGAAAAGGTGGCGAGGATTTAGCCAAAGCCGTCGTTACTGCAGTTCAAGACAATGTGGCCAATGGTCGCCCTTTCACACCATTATACACTCCTGAAATGCCAATCATAGAGAAAATGAATGCGATTGCGACACGTATCTACAAAGCGGACGGGATTGAAATCAGTACATCAGCAATGAAACAACTTTCCAAATTCCAAGCATGGGGATACGACCACCTCCCAGTATGCATGGCAAAAACACAATATTCCTTTTCACACGACCCCGGTAAATTAGGAGCCCCAGTAGGTTTCACAGTCCCTGTCCGTGAATTCCGACTCAATGCTGGAGCTGGATTTATCGTTGCTATTCTTGGAAACATGATGACTATGCCTGGATTGCCGAAACGTCCTGCAGCCCTCGATATGGACATGGATGATGAAGGCAATCTAACGGGCGTCTTTGGGTGAACTGAATGAAAATTCTCAAACGCGAACCTCAACTCTGGCGCCTCCGCATCGAGACTGAAGATGATTTATGGGCACTTGCGAAAATTGCTCGTAAGGGTATGCAAATTGGAATGCTTGGTGAGCGCCGTGACCAAACTACTGGTGGAGATGAAGGAGGAAGAGCAAAAGCCGCAGAGCGGAAAAAAATGTGGATTCGCCTTCATATAGAAAGTACAGAATACCAAACTTTCAGTGAAAATCTACGCGTTCATGGACTTATTGAAGAGGCTCAATTTGACATTGGCATGCATCATACACATATTGTGGGAATACATGATGAGGTCGAATTAACTTCGTCGCAAATTTTCTCTTCTTCTGATAAAGATCTTATCAAACAGGCTGAACGAACGTCTGGCAAAACAAATGTTGTTCTTGCTATTGTAGAAACTGATGAAGTCGTATTATTCCATGTTACTGCCAGGGGATTGCGCGAGGGGGCAACTTGGACAATGAGGGGAGGTGGAAAAAGAGGTGAATTACGTCAATCTGCTGGAATTGCCAAAACTTTTCGCACAAAGGTTATCGGGGCATTGGTAGAAACTTTGGCACCAGATACCCCACTGGTTCTATGTGGTCCAGGTCATGCACGAGACGCCTTACATAGTGATTTGAAAGCGGCTGGTGAAACAAGAATGATGAAATCTGTTGCAACTTCAATGGCAGGAAGGGCTGGAGCAAATGAAGTCCTACGCGAAGGATTAGCAGGAAATCTTCTCAGTGAGCATGCGATTTCTCGAGAAATCGAACTCATCGAATCTGCTTGGGAGCGGTTGTCAACAAATGGTGCTGTTGCCTATGGAACTGATGCCTTGATGAAGGCCATGAATGAAGGAGCCATTGAAACACTACTTATCTCAGCAGACCTACTGCGTGATGAAACAGAATTCATTGGCAAACAAACATGGATGCAATGGGTAAATGCCTTATCAGAAATCGGTGCTGAACTGGTTCAATGTTCGGTAGACCATGATGCTGGACAGCAATTATTGGGACTCGGTGGCGCGATTGCTCTCCTTCGGTATACAATGTAAGGTGAAGAAGTATGCGAGTCGTTACCCTTGATGATTTGAATGAAGATAAACGTGCTGACATGCAGGGTGCACGTTGGTTGGTTATTTCAGCAAATGAATTGAAAGATTCAACAGCGATACTTATGTTCACCGAATTAGATGATATTCTTGTTGCTGTAGACCACCGTGGCTCAAATCCACAAGATGGTTTGTGGCAGCGTGCTGTTCATCTCATTCTAATCGATGGTGACCAACATGAGGCTGATACATTTCGCCGTCGCTCAGGCATTACAAAGGTGATTAATGGGGCAATAGAGGACATTCGTACATTCCTTTGGTAGTGGGTCTGGAGGGATTTGAACCCTCGATCAACGCCGTGTAAGGGCGGTGTCATAACCACTAGACCACAGACCCAGCCTTGCCTGTAAGAAGTTGTTATTGAAGGCATTGATGCAGGGGTTAACCTCAAAACCGAAGAACAACGCCATTGAATTGCATGGATGAAGATGTTCAGGCCGCTGCGGCTCGTCTCGTACGGCGCATTAAGGAAGGTGGCCACACTATCACAGTGGCAGAATCTTGCACTGGGGGGCTTCTTGCAAGTTCTTTTACCGATATCGCAGGTGCTTCTACTTGGTTTAACCAAGCATGGGTCACCTATTCCAATGATGCCAAAATCAAAGAATTAAATGTCAAACCGGAATCAATTGAAAAGAAGGGTGCTGTTTCTGCAGAAGTAGCCATTCAGATGGCGAAAGGTGCTTTGGAACGAGCAGATGCTGATATCGCAATTTCGATTACTGGAATCGCAGGACCTAAGAATGACGGAACCAATAAAAAAGTTGGATTGGTCTATGTTGGAATCGCATCTAATAATTGGGCTAATGCTGAATCAACCCAAATTGGTGGAAACCGAGCAGAAAATAAAATTGGATTTGTGCATTTTGCGTTATTATCGACAATCAAGCGGTGGGATGTCGCCATGGTGGAAGCAGAAAATCATCGCAAGGAACTCGAACGACAGAAGGAAGAACTTGAAGCCGAAAGGGTTCAGTTTGAATTAGACCGTGCAAAAAGAGAAGAAGCGGCGCGTGAATCAGCACCTTGGCAAGATGATGCTTGGGATGGAGAAGGCGCTCCTCCGGGCGGAGAATCATCATTCGATGATGAAGTTCAATGGGACTGATTGGTAACCAAAAATGAACAATTCCTACCGGTGTGCTTTTGGAGCGAATGCGACACCTCCTATACATGGGTGCATCGGAAGAGGAGATGACTGCGCTCCTACGCCAACGGGGATTTCTTCCTACTGCATCCATACGAAGCCAGTTATTGCAATTAGATGACCTTGAAGGTGTATTGAATTGTGCTGGTTCTATTGGGTTTCACAAAGGATTTCTAACCCTTGAAATTCTAAATTCGCTGCTGGAAGTTTGGACTCAAAATCAGGATGAGCGTTTGACTCCAGTGCAGCCCGTAACTGCAAAAGAAACACCTCCTGTTTTAGGACGAACGATTGCGCCCATTAAAGCGCCAGAACCTCTAGATATGAAATTTCGAAATAATCTCCCTGATTGGAACACGGCAGACTTTAGTGAAAATGCATCTGATGCCCCAAGTGATATATTGGTGCACTATGACATCACCGGCAACAGTATTACAGAAGGAAAAATGAGTGACATTACCTCATGTTTTACCGACCGTTTACAAAGTATCCGAAAAATGATTATTCAAAATTCTCGCTTACCTCGAACACCGACTGAAATTTCACGCCTTCATGCTGAAAGTAGCCGGTACCAAGGCTATGAAAACAAGGCTGTCGCTATCGGGCTAGTCAATGAACCTCGTTACACCAAAAACGGTCACCTCATGTGGAGGCTGGAGGATGAAACTGGGGAGTTAACCTGCTTGCTTACCAAGCGTAAGGGTGATGACCGAGACAGAGCTCATGAACAGATATTGGAAGCCGGCTTAATGCCAGATGATGTAATCGGAGTCTCTGGAACCTTCAGTCAAACTGGCGATATGTTCTATGTTGATGATTTGCACTTCCCAATGGAAGCAAGCCATCAGAAAACATCTGCTGAACATGGTGTTAGTGTCGCTTTCCTTTCGGACATACACGTGGGTTCTAAGACATTTTTAGAGGCTCAGTGGCACAAAATGGTCCGTTGGTTCCACTCTGACCCACTTGCTAAGACAATCAAGTATCTCATTTTATCAGGCGATTGTGTCGATGGCGTTGGAATATATCCTGGACAGGACAGCGAACTCTCTATCCCGGACCTTTTTGGACAATATGCTGAATTTGCACGACTTTTGGAATTACTGCCGGACTGGGTGGAATGCGTTATGTTGCCAGGGAATCACGATGCGGTTCGCCCAGCAGAGCCTCAACCGACTTTTGATAAGGATATTCAACAGGACTACAACACGACAACTTTTGTTGGAAACCCATGTGATTTCTCTTTACACGGCGTTAGACTTCTCTCATACCACGGAAAGTCAATTGATGATTTTGTAGCTGGCCTTCGTACAGTTACCTATGCTGATCCTGTTGAGGCTATGCGACAGATGCTCCGACGTCGGCACTTAGCCCCACAATGGGGGGGTAAAACTCCACTTTCGCCCGAACCAGAGGATGGCTTGGTCATCCGTGAAGTACCAGACATATTTGTTACTGGTCACGTTCACGGTCATGCCTGTGTTGATTTCAAAGGTACGACATTGATTTGTTCAAGTACATGGCAAGATCAAACTTCATATCAGCGGATGCTTGGTTTCCAACCAAAACCCTGTATGCTGACAATTGTCAATCTCAAAAGTCATGCCACAACAGCAATTCCGTTCGCTTGATTATTCAAAACGTAACAGTGGAAGGATAGCACGCAAATCTTTTTCGTGAATCACATCAATATCCGCATTTGCAAAAGCAGCCAATGAAGACTCACGTGTCGGATTAAATCCGATAAACCTACTTCCATCGATATGCATAGACAAATCCATTTCAGAATCTCCAACAGATACACAATTTGCAACTTCTAGATTATTCATTTTCAATAATCGATGGATGATTTCACCTTTAGCTGTTGCATGTAACCGACAGATTCCTTCATCCGAAAGGGTGTCATCATCGTTGAAAACAAAACCGTTTGCAATCCAATCATTAACATTGAGCATTGAGGCAATGGAGGCGACAAATAGGTCAACACCTGCACTTACAATTGCGACAAACACTCCATTTGCTTGAAGTTCCTCGACAACTTGCCTTGCTCCTTGCATCAATTTCACACCAGAGTATGCACGAAATAAATCATCACGATAAATCGTATCTTGAATTTCCTTCCACATTCGAATATCTGAACGCATGAATTCTACATCAGAAAATTCACCATCAATAAAGCGTTGCAAATTTACAGAATTATCCGTTCCAAAATGGTCATGAAGGGTTCGCCATGAACTCACTGCATCAACAAGAACACCATCGCAATCAAAAACGACACATGTTGTTTTTGGAACATCGCTCGATTCAACCATGTGACTCATTCCTCTGAATACGGCCTTACTTGAAAGGCTTCGCTCAATTGAAAAACACAAATCGACAGAAGTCAAAAGAAAAAGGGGGGCCGAAGGCAGGGGGCCCCTTGCGGTAACCCCCTGCGATCGGGTGGCTCTCTGTCTCCAAGGAGACAGTCATCCCATTTCTGGGATGCGGGAGACAAGGGGAGGGGCGTATGCCCCTCCCAATGCATCCTATTTCGTCAAAAACGATTCACGCTCAAGCGCTAGCGTCGTATGACAAACCATTCCAAGTTCGCAATAGCGCACCATCGTTACTGGTAGCCGGAGCGTAGATTAGAGTGATTGTCACATCTTCTAGAGGTGTTCCATCTGTATCGTGTGTTCGCACGAATATAGTGTCACCAGTGTTGAAGGTTGAATACTTATCTTCACCTTCGCTATTGACTTGATCTACAAACGTAACCATTGAGTCACTGTTCGCTGGATTGAATCCATAAACGCCGTCAGTATCTGCTAGATTGTAAGTTACAATCTGTGCATCTCCAAGACCGTCAATATAGAAGACTCGAACCTGAACTGCTTGAGTTGCCAAATCTGTTTCAGCAGATTGGACACTGATTCGCCAGTGACCATCATCTACATCAAAACCGTTGACATCTTCCATATCGAAGGTGATACGAGGAACACCCTTGACATCAGTATCAGCAAGACTACTTGCCCAAACAAAGATCACACCAGAGAGAACTACAGTGATTGCGACCATCAAGATGGTAGCAATAACTGGGCTCACTGCCTTGTCATCATCTACGAGGTTCTCTGTAACTTCTTCCTCATCTTCAGCACGGCGGCTGGAGAAGGCAAGAGCACTGACAAAGAGTCCTGTTAGGCTGACAACAATTATGCTTGGTGCGAACGAAGGCACTGAACTTGCACCAATGGTTCGGACAACAGCAGGTAGAGGTTGGTCCGAAGCACCGAACGAGTCAGAACCTGCAGCAAATTCATTGCATCTACCCCAATCGGAGCTTGCTTCAGCAGTATCCAAGTCGAGGGTTGTTAGGCGGTTGTTACACCAGTAACTGTCTTCGAGCATTGGTCGGCGTTCAGAGGTCTGGGAAGAACTCTGTCCGTATTGACCAGGTGCAGACCAATCAGCTCCCTGCACACCACCACTGTTAGAGCGGTGGGATGTTGGGTCATCTGCTTGGAATCTCTCACTTGCAGAAACTGTCAAGTCACAAACTTCATCAAGGCAAGTTAGAACATCCATCGAAACTTCGACCTTGGTAGTATCCTTGGTCATGTAGATGTATTCATCAACTTGTAGGCTTGTTCCGTAATCTGGGACGTTGTAGTATTGCGTCAACTCTGCCTCTGTGTGACCATCCGTGTGGAAAGTCACTGCAAGCATGTGGTCGTAGTTGTATGGTCCTTCATCGCCACCAGCATCAATATTCACTGAGACAGGAATAAGTGTGCCGGTCATGATGTTAGTAATACCGTTGAAGTCAATACCGCTCACTGCATCAATAGAATAGTCAGCAACCTTCTCTGCAACACGTTCTACAGTAACATACAATATTACGTCGTCTGTGCCTTGCTGGTAATCTGCAATAGGCATAACTTGGTTATCGTAGTTAGGTGTATGTGATGGTGCAGTAGCAGTATCCTTGAGAACCATGTTAATTGCACAGAATGTCTGTCCATTTGGTCGCAATTGGTGGATACCGTTGTCGTTCATGTAGTCTACTTCCCAATCGTAACCATTTGTGGTTGCGTCTGGTAGGAGGGTGAACACGAGGTCTGTGCCAACGATTGCAGTAGTGAAGTAGTTGGTGTAAGCACACTGAGATGTTGGTTCAACAGTCCATGTGTGGTCTGTTGGAACATCGTGGTCAATATCACTCATCAATGGTAGAAGATCCCAAGTGAGGTTGTCAGCATTGGTATCGTCTTCGGTCATACTAATGTATTCACCTTCACCTGTTGCACGGTCACCTGCTGTGTTCAACAACAAGTTTTGGCCGTTCTCATCCTGCAAGGAAATCACCGGAGCATCGTTCACTGGTGCGACTGAGAAGTCGACAGTGAATGGAACCGCATCTGTGTTCTCGTTACCGTTATCAGACAAGTCAAGTGTAATGGTACACATTCCACCCTTCTCATTTGCAGTGTTTTCAGTGATTACAAGATTGTTCAATGCGTCCACTTCAACACCGAATGCATCACAGGTCGAATCAACAGCTGCACTCCAATCGTAGGATTGGCGGTCAGGTGATTGTTCGTTTGCCATGTCACGGATGTAAGAACTCGAAGCGTTAGAAACATCGCCGAGGAACTTGGTCCATGAACCAAATCCTTCTGCGAGAATGTTGTTCACAGGAGTTCCATCAGCGAGTTGGTCTGTCGAGATGATTGGCATGCAATCAAGTTCTTGGACGTTACAAATCACTGGTGCATCGTTAACATTGGTCACTTCAAATGTAATGGTTTGAGAGTCGGTCAAGCCGTGGCTATCTGTGACTACAAAGTCAAATTCAAGTGTTCCAAATTGGTCA
>JABJFI010000106.1 GCA_018662825.1 Methanobacteriota archaeon
ACACGCTTTCCATGGCATGGGTCGAGAAGATATTGATGTTCGTTGTATGGGCCGAGGGCGGCCTTTTGTCATTGAAATGAAAGAACCAAAGATTCGTTCTGTTGATGTGGTTGAAGCGATGGAAATAATCAATGATGCGGCCGGTGGGAGCATTGAAATTACAGGCTTAAGAGATTCAAATCGAAGTGAAGTAGTTCGTGTAAAGGACACGCCTGCAGAAAAATCCTATACCATTCGTTTCCGCCTTTTACCATTGAGTGAAGCCGAACTTGCAGTCCTTACTGCTCCGGTTGATTTGACGCATATCGACGTGCAAGAACGCGGTGGAAAAGGCAAGAAACAATCCTCAAAACGAAAGCGACGTGGAGACCGAAAGAACGACCACACCAAACCTCTTCCGACAGTTATTGATGTCCCTGAAGGACCGGATGAAGCCACATTGAAAGCGATGAAGAAACCTGAACTCGTTGCATTAGCAGAAGAAATGAAACTTTCCACTACTGGGACAAAGGCTGTTTTGATTGAGCGAATACAGGCTGCAAGTCCACCTGCTCCAACCTATCTCGATTTGCCAGAAAACAAAATGATTTTAGAAATAATCGCTAAACTTTCTGGCGTGAAATTGGCCCAAAGAACTCCTGAGAGAGTTGCTCACCGGCGAGCTGATTTAATTCGTCGAAGAACGGTTTTTGAAACCTCAAGTCCGACCATCGAAACAATGGAAGACGGAGTGCGGGAAGTCGAATTTACACTTCGCTGTGAGTCCGGTACATATGTCAAAGAAACCGTCCACGGCGACGGGGGGCGAACTCAACCGAGTCTCTCTTCACTCATCAAAGCAAAATGTGATGTTTTATGGCTTGATGTAGGCGATATTCATGCAGATTGAAAGTAAATTAAGGCTCTACATTCTGCTTTTTTCATGATTTGTTTGGTCTTGCATCCGTCGCGGTGCTTATATGGGAAGGGTAGGTCGCCAAAATGCTCGGAAGATGTATATCTGCACACTCGGGCAAAAAGGAGGCGACCAATTTGAAACGATCCAAGGGACTGCGAGTCGGAACACGAAGCATTCTACGACGCCGTAAGAGTGAACGTAGTCGAATAAACATCAGCCGCGTCATGCATGATTATCAAGAAGGCGACCGCGTTGCTATCGTATTAGACGGTGGCCAACAAATGGGTATGCCTCACCGCCGTTTCCACGGCCGAACAGGTTTCATCGAAAAGCGACAAGGCGTTGCTTGGGTTGTTGCTGTCAAAGACGGTAACATGGCAAAAACGGTCATTGCTCGACCAGAGCACCTTCGACCACTTGAATGAGGAATTACTATGGCTGAAGAAGAACGATTTGTCGACTTTGCAACTGTTCGAACCTTATTATTGGATGCTGAAAAGCGCCGTAAGAATCTCACCTATGAGCAAAAGGCTGCCCTTCAACATGCAGAATGGGCTGCAAGCGATGCTCGTAACGGATTCAAGACTGACCCGAAAGTATTCCAAGACTTGAAAAACGCTCTATCTGAAGTTGAAACACTCTCAACTCTCCCTCATTTGGCTGCAAAGTTGGCTGAATTAATGCCATTATATTCAAACGATGTCAAAGCAGTTCTTGCTTCGGAGAGAAAAACCATCAGTGATGAAGAAATTTCAACCGTATTGGAACTTGTTCGCCAGCACATTGGCTTTGAATGAAATTCCGCCCCCTAGAGGTGATTTGATATGACCGGTGCACGACGTGACCGTAACATTAAGATTGGTTCTGGAAAGAAAAAGAGTACATCTTCAACGGATTCTACCGGCTGGTCAAGACCTGCTGAAGGGCGCCGAGAAATTACTCCGCCAAAAAAAGCGGCTCCTCCGCAGAAATCATCTCCTCGGCGAAATGAACCTCGGCGAAACAACACAAACCGCCAGGATAATCGTTCAAATCGAAATCAACAAAATTCACCCTTGATGGATGAACAATGGGCACGAATAATTGACCATGACCTAGCAACAAATGTGGCTGTAGCGGTTACTGAATCGAAATTGTTGCTGTGCCGATTGCAACCCAAAGCAGGTCATGAACAACTGTTGACGACCGCTCGAGTCTATATTGGAACAGATATTTCTAAGCGCGAACATATTGAAAACGTGCTTGGCATGACCAACATTGGTCGTTTGGCTAACCATATCAAAGCTGACCTTCCTTTGGTCATTCAAATATTCATTGAAGAAAATGAAAAGCATTTCATATCTGCTTTCTTTAACGTTGCAGGAAATATGTCACTCAAGCAACATGCCTTTGAACTTCTTTCGGGCGTGGGTAACAAGAAAGCCATGCAAATGGTAGAAGCACGTGGTTCAAGCGGATTTGAATCCTTCCAAGCCCTCAATGAAGCATGTAACATCGATGCTGGGGAATTACTCGCAAAACGATTCTTATCTGAGTTGGATGACCGAAATATCCAACCACGATTGCTCGACCTGCTCTTGCCGGTGAAGGCATGAGGGGCGCCCGTTGGTTGATTGACAGTTTACGCGATAAGCTACCTTTTGACAAATCATTGGGTCAACATTTCTTGGTAAATGATGACTTGATTGCTCAAGCAATTGAATTGGGTGATGTTTCACAAGATGACCATGTTCTCGAAATCGGCCCCGGCCCTGGCGTTCTTACTGAGGCATTACTGGCCACCGGTTGCCAAGTGACTGCAATCGAAATCGACTCTGTTGCCGTCACTCATCTTAACGAAGCCTTTGGCCCTGAACAACAGGCTGAGAAATTCAAATTACTCGAAGGTGATGCGCTAAATCTACGATGGCCTGATTCAATCACAAAGGTGGTTGCAAATATTCCCTACCAAATATCATCACCACTTGTCGATGAACTCACCCGATACCTGCGAAACCCTAGAACGACGCGCCTAGAAAAGGTCGTGTTGTTGGTTCAAGAAGAATTTGCGGAGCGCTTAGTGATGGAATACGAAAGTGATGTGGGTTCACTTGGCATGACTGTATCTTTAGATTGGGAATGTGAAATTGAAGGGAAAGTAGCGCCGCATAACTTTAGCCCAATGCCGAAAGTCAATTCTTGCTATATTTCCATGGAGCCACATGATGAAGAATGGGCTTGCGATGTTCGTTTGGTCCGTCAAATGATTCATCTTGCTTTTGACCAACGTAGAAAGAAATTGCGCTCAACACTGAAAAATGTGCCTCGGCGCTTGGGACGGGTGAAGGGATGGCATGCTGGTCGATGGAAACATGCCTTTGCCGCACATCTCGATGATGAACGCATGGACCTTCGACCTGATGAATTGGAACTTGAAGACTGGATTGAACTCTGTTGCTCATTCAGCGAGTTAGAGTTTGAATCGTAAGTTCATAAGGGGTCAAATGCAGATATTATCCTACACTGAGTGAGGAGAGGCTTTTCTTAGGAGGGTCTCCTCGCCTAGACTCGTCGGAGGGGATGCTATGGCCAAGAAGGACACATATCTTGCTTTATTACGTCGTGGCATAGACGAAACAACTGCCCAGCAGTTGGCCGATTCCGGCCTAAAAATTGGCGATTTGAAGAAAATCGACAAAGATATGCTGATTGAAAACTATGGTTTGAAAGCAGATATTGCAGATGGTGTCATCTCCATCATTACAGCCGGACCGCAAAGTCACGGAAAAGAACGTTATCTCTCAAAGGTTCTTGCACCTGAAAAGAAGCAGGAATCGAAAATTGAAGAAATCAAATTTCAACGTAAGCAAAAGGATGTTCTCACCGAACTTGCAGAACAGAAAGAACGACTTAAGATTGCTAAGGTTGAATCGTTCCGGGCTAAGAAACTCATTATGAATCGGCTTGGAAAAACTGTCGAATTGATTGTTAAACTCGAAAATAATCTTCATGATGAAGGCAAAGATGACCAGAAAGTGAAGATTAGAGACCAACTTGAAACTCGCGGCCTTGAAGCGGCTCGTGACCATGAAATGTTAGAACTCGAAGGCACCCCCCAAGATATCGTGGATTTCCGTCGCAATCACGTCCCTGCTCTTATTTTCCATGCATGCCCCGAATGTGGTGATGAATTAGACCCTCGTTCATCTCGCGATAAAGATCGCCCAGAAGATTGGGCCTTTATCTGCTGGGAGTGTGAAACCAGTTTCACTCCTGAACTTTCTAACCTCGTAGAAGAGCGATTGACAAATGGTAGCCGAATTAGTATCGACCCCGACAAGCGACCTCGAAACCCTGTTCCACCTAAACCAGCTTCCATGGACTTGTCAAGTGTCAACGAGCTTATTCGTAAGGATTTGGAAATCACAGGCGCAACTGCTGATGAAATGGCCAAGGCTGTTGAAGAAGGTGGACTTACTGGTGGTCTGATGGACATTAACGATTGGATTGACCAAACACTTGCAGCGAAGAATTACATCCAAGCTCAGGAAGACCGAGAAGACTTCATTCTCCTAACCGGCGCTGGTGCAACGAAATTCAACAAGTGGATGAAGAAGGCGGGATTGTATTTCAACAAACAAACTGGCCGTTGGACTCGCCACAAGGACATGCGCTGAGGTGGTGTTATGTCCGCGCATTCGGTGACTGCCGAAGAAACCCCGAACGTAGAAACGGCTCATCCTGTTGTACGTTTTCTACAAGGGGCGAATCTTCTTGGACAGACGGCATACGTTGCTGGAAATACTTTGGTAGAACACGCAGAAGATGCGGGGGTCAAAATTCCAACGAATTGTACTTCTGGCACCTGTGGAACTTGCATGGTTACGCTTCTCTATGGCGAGGTCCCTTTACCCGAAATCCTGCCGCCTGGTCTTGATGATTACCTAGTCGAAGAATGTGCACGACTTGCATGTATTGGCATTCCAAATGGAGATGTTGATGTCGATATCCGGCCACCGTTGTAGGATGAGATATCATGATTGGAAATTGGGGGGCCAATGATTGGATTGTTCTAATTGTAGATATTATCGCTTTGTACATCGTTATTCGTTTTCTCTCCTGGAAGGTTAGCCATAAGTTGACCGAAGTCGAACAACGGCAAAAATTTGAGAGGCGGCAGAGGAAACTGAACCAATCAAACCGGTCTTTTACCCCCGAAGAGGAATGAAAACATCAACAAAGATGAGCGTCACGGCGAGTCATGGCCGAATTGCGTTTACAAACTGCTACATCCGGCTTAATCGCTCGAGAAACGTATGAATTAAACA
Source organism: Methanobacteriota archaeon (assembly GCA_018662825.1). Lineage (GTDB taxonomy): Archaea > Thermoplasmatota > Poseidoniia > Poseidoniales > Poseidoniaceae > MGIIa-L1. The sequence goes on from JABJFI010000106.1 coordinate 5,206, forward strand.
ACGTAAAAGAGGTTGTCAAAGAGGAAGGGTTGGCGTGGCTGGATATTCTTCGTCCTGATGATGAAGTGCGTGATTTTTTACTTGAGAAAATGGACTTTGATGAATTGGCGGTTGAAGACGTATTTGGTCCAGCGGATACAACGGCTCAGAAATTCAAAAATCATCGTTTTATTGTCATCAATGCTCGAGATGCTGACAATCAGTTGGATACCGAACCTGTCGCGATTTTCATCAAAGAAAACTTGATCATCACGGTTAGGCATTATAGCATTCCAGCACTGAAGAAATTCCGTCATCGTTTCAAAAAGGCAGATGAAGAAGACTTGGCCTTAGGAATTGATTTCTTGCTTTATGAAATACTTGACGCTATTGCAGACGATTGGACACCTATTTTGAAATCGTATTCACGCCAACTCGATCAACTTGAATTTCAAATCTTTGACCCTAGTAGAAAATATGATAATGTGCTTGAAGGATTACACGATTTGAAGCGATATCTTCGTGAAGCAAGTAAATCGATTGAATCCTTGAACACGGTGACAATGCGCTTGCTCAAGCCGAATGAACGCCTAATTGGTTCAGGTACAGAACATTATTTCTCAGATTTAAACCAACTTTCAGTTTCACTGGTAAAGCGAGCGAATAACTATTCATCTGGTGCGACATCTGCCAGGGATTCTTATCTCAGTAACATCAGCATGCAATTATCTGAATCTAATGCACAACTAACTGAAGTCATGACAACATTAACCATTATTGGAGCCATCATGCTTCCATTAACACTCATCGCTGGAATTTTTGGCATGAATAACGAAGATTTGCCTCTAAAACAAGTAGGGGGTTTCTGGGGAATTATATTCATCATGCTCGCATTTGCTTGCATTATGCTTATGTTCTTTTGGCGTCGTGGCTGGTTAAAGACCTTTGATGAATAATCGCACAGTGTTCAAGAACCGTGGACTCTCCTTTTGATGCATGACCGGTACGGGGCAAGTCACTACTGGGCCGCTTCCAATCGGTCAATTTGTGCAACTGGTCAAACAAACCGTCACTCGGGACCCTCTGTTCAAAAATCAAGCCTTGAAAGGCGAGGTTACACAATGGAAACAATACCCGAGTGGCCATACCTATTTTTCTCTGCGTGACCAAGATGGGCAGATGAGAGCGGTGATTTGGAAGGGGAGATGTGCCATTGACCCAGGTATCAAAGAAGGTAGTGAAGTTGTCATCTTAGCAAGTCTTGACCTCTACATTAGACGAGGAGAGATTCAACTCAATGTAGAACGCATTGAACCTGTAAGTGTACTTGGAGAACTTGAAAAGACGAAACGCTTACTTGTTGAGCAATTGAAAAAAGAAGGGGAATTTGACCGTCCTCGACAAGCCATACCAACAATTCCTAAACACATTGCCATCATCACAGGTGCGGGTTCTGCAGCGCTTTCCGATATGCAACGATTGATTGAAAATCGCTGGCCAGGTTTGCGTCGTACCGTGATAGGAGTATTGGTTCAAGGCCCTAGGGCAACTGAAGAAATAGTTCGAGGCCTTGCAGTTGCCCGCCGCCTCTCACAACCTAGTGTGGCTGAAAGTCGAGGAGAACCTCCCGTTGATTTGGTGATTGTTGGAAGAGGCGGGGGGTCTCCTGAAGATTTGTGGGCTTTCAATCTCGAACCTGTAGCCCGCTCAATTATTGCAAGCCCTGTTCCAGTAGTTTCTGCTGTAGGTCATGAATCCGATGTATTGGTCTCTGACCTCGTTGCTGATTTACGGGCTTCTACACCCTCTGATGCTATCGAACGTGTTGTTCCAGTCCTTCCTGAACTACATTATTTCCTAGACGAATGTGAAGAGCGATTAGCCGTTGCAGCACGAAGGCAATTTCGGGATAACATGCAGCATTTACGTACACTTCACGCCCGTTTACGAGTTGCCCCAATGGCAGGTTTGAATCGTGCAAAATCAAAAATTTTAACCCTCTCATCTCGAATGAAAGTCTCGGTAAACCAAAGTATTGGAATTCAAACAACTCGATTGGCACAATTTGAGGCTTCACTTTCTGCCATACATCCTCAACGGGTGTTAGAACGAGGTTATTCGATGACACAAACAACCGATGGCGTCGTTCTCAGTAGCGTTGAAGGCTTGAAATCTGGGCAGGAAATAATACTTAATTTTGCGGATGGCTCTGCAGATGCTGAAATCAAAAATACACATTCCAATGAGGGAGAAAAATGACTGATAAACAACCAACCTACACCGAAGCAATGCAACGACTAGAAACCATCGTATCGACGTTAGAACGCGGCGGTATGGGTCTTGATGAAACACTGAAGTTATACGAAGAGGGGGCGAAATTACTTCGTCTCTGCAAAACAGAATTAACCACTGCAGAAGGTCGACTCAATGAGTTGCAACTCGACGATATTGAATCAGAACTTCAAGCAGAAGAACAGTAAAGCAAGCCACCCATAGCCAAACGAGGTGCGAGAATGAATGCTAAGAAAATTCAAGCGGTTCAACGCCGACTTTTACGCGTCCTTAACTCTTGGAAAGAACCGCATACTGATGTAGCCTTATCTGATTCTGAACAAATCCTTGGCATTGATATTTCCCCAGAGGGGATAGTGCAAATCGCCATTACTCCACAACGCCCACATTGCCCCTGTTGCTTATTTGATTTGAGGGATTTGCGGAAAAAAATATCTTCGATTAAAGGCGTCATATCGGTTGAAATTCTCGTTAATGGCGTTCCTGCTTCCGAACGTTGGACTCGTGTACTCAATTCGGACTGATGCGCCTGTGTAATATCAAATGAGCACAGAGGTTACAAACATTGTACCGCCTCAAGAACTGTTCTTTGAAATACACGCTCATTCAAATGGATCAAGGTGAACAATTTGTTCAACATCAATTCTCTTGTATCCTCGCTCTCGGGCATTTTCTGCAGCTTTACTGAGCATCGACCTCATCCATCCTAATGACATTAGGGTCTTCATTTTGCCAATAGATTCGATGAAATGAACGGGGTTGCCGCCAAATTGAGCATTACTTCGAATATCGGATTCTAATTGTTCAATCACCATGTAATAGGTTTCCAGTAATTCTCCAATAGCGTCTTTTGTCACCGGCATTTTAGCATGGGTTTTGGCTAGAGAAAGAAGTGATGATTCGGTCAAAATGCCGCCGCCTTGACTGACGACGAAATCTTCGGTTTGAGCAACTTCTTGATGCTCTTCATCTTCACTTGTCGCACCGATGTTCAAACCTGTGATGGCGATTTCTAAGTGGCGTGGTTTTATTGTTGCCACTCTATCTTTTTCCGCAGCGACTTCAGCATGTTTGATTAACGTTGAAAGATGCTTTTCAATGTGAGAAATCCCTGCTTGAACCGCTGCAGAACCAACTGATTCTACCGCATCGATTTCAGCAATCATCAATTCACGTGTTCGATTGTAATTCAAACGAGTACGGTAAGGGTCATCCAAAGTTTTGCGCTCGGGGTCTTGTTGAAGTGTCGCTGCTTCCATCTCAGGTACATAGCGAGCAAGTTCTGCACAGACTAATTCCACCAACTGCTCTTTTACTGCACCGGCAAGTCTCATTTCAGTGTAATTTGATGCGACTGCACCTATGTGTCCGGTCGAGTAAGGCTTTGCCATACAAACAACACATCGCGGACATAACTTGAACACTATGGTGAAATTTGTTGCTCATTCAACCATGCCGTCATCTCGACCCATGGCTTGAGAAATTTCCCATGCATGCAAACATTCATGTCCGCCCAAAAAGCCACCTGCTTCTCGACTTGGGCCAACAAATTCAGAACCACAAAATTGACAAAATACACTGACTATTGGTTCGTTGTAATATGTTCCATTCGGAGTTTTTCTTTCCAGTATACGCTTTCCAACATCTTCATGGGTCCAGCCTTCCATCTTTTCACAAATTTCGTCTTCAGTTTGTTCTTGTGTCATCTTTACCACTCCGTTAACCAAGGCCAAGCACCATCAGCAGTTACTGGGCGCATTCCTTCATCATCACGAATCCAAGTATCTTCACTGCCGATACTGCCTTCTTGATAGACCACTTTCGGTTCAATCGCCATAGTCCCTCCAATCGGTAATGGGCGGTCAAAGCCTGCCGCCACAACTGGAGATTCATCCAATTGTAGCCCAACTGAATGACCGAGGAATCGACTTTGGTCAGGCTTCATTCCCATGAGATTGTCCTGATATCCAAGTTCAACCGCGAGGGCAAAAGCTTGCTCCCATGCGGCTTCACATGTGTCGCCTTGGTCCAACACATCAACGACTGTATCCTTGATTGCCAACATATCTTCAAGGCGTTGATGCCATTGTTGAGAAAGAGTTCCTGCAACAAACATTCTCGTCATATCTACAATATAACCGCGATGAGCATGGACGAGGTCGACCAAAACCGGCTCATTGGTTTTGATTCGATTGAATCCTGACCCCATACCTGAAAGTGGATGGGCGCCTGTTCCGCCAACTGCAGAATCGAAGAAAGACGGTATTCCACCTGCACGCCCTGAAACGATGACTCCTCGGTCACACTGAAGTGGGAATCGACGCATATGGATATTTCCGCCAAACCCTTCTGAACGGCTGATTGCTTCTGCAGCTGCAACCAATTCCAATTCACTGACTCCTTCACCACCTATTGCTTCGACCGCTTCAAACATTCGGATTTGGATTTCAGCAGCGACCTCCATTTGCTCCATTTCCCATGCTGACTTTGTTTCTCGCTGTCGATGAATGATGGATGTGACATCTGGACATTTCCCAAATTCACTGAAGATATTTACAAAACGTTCAGAATAAGTGGCAGGTATCTCTCCAAATTGAAGACCAGGTGCGGAGGTCACTCCACGCTGACGGAGTTTGGAAACCAATTGTGCCATTCTAGGGAATGCGATAATCTCGTGAGGTGCGTTGTCGCCACCGCCTTCAAAGCGTGCACGTTGAAGTGAACGGCGAACAAAGAGTACTGACTGGCTGTTTTCAGCACCGTGTGCAGGGATGTACATCGAAGCACTTTGCCGTCCGCCTGCATAATAGTAAAGGTCAACAGGATGTTGGATGAAAGCACCAGAAAATCCTGCCTCGGCTAAGTATTCTCCCAACCGATATTGGCGGGCCGATAATTCTGAAACTGGAACTCTCCAGTCCTCCCCTTCGGGCCCAGTTAGGTCAGCCTCATTCCAACCGGTCATGGTTGAAGGGTGATGGCGACCGTTCAAAACGGCTCCGCTTAAACTTCGACAACCGGAGCGGTCCAAGCATCGGTATCATCAAGACGTTTTTGAGCGATGTCACAATACTCTTCGGAGAGATCAACGCCGATGTAGATGCGGCCTGTCATCTTCGCTGCCACGCATGTTGAACCTGAACCATTGAAGGGGTCAAGAACGATGTCTCCTGCAAAGGAATACATCTCTATGCACCGCTTTGGCAATTCTACTGGGAAAGGGGCTGGATGATTAACACGCGAAGCCCGTTCAGTCGGAAATGACCATATCGATTTGGTATGGTGAATGAAATCATCACGTGGTATCGTATCGATTCGTCCTTCTGCACGTTCTGATTTCTCGCGCATAAGTTTGTAATTGCCTTTTGAGAATACAAGCAGGTATTCATGAACATCTCGTAGACAAGGATTGCTTGCACTTTGGAAAGAACCCCAAGCACAAGATGACCCAGCACTTGCTGATTTATCCCAAATGATTTCACCTCGCATCAAAAAGCCGAGTTGATTCATCATGATGTTAATGTGGCTGGATAGGGGAATGTACGGCTTACGACCAAGGTTAGCAACATTAACGACCATTCGGCCCCCTGGGGCGAGAACTCGATAACATTCGGCAAATACATCATACAACAATTCAAGATATTCGCTCAACGATAGGTCTTCATCGTAGGCTTTACTGGCGTTATACGGTGGCGAGGTGACGACCAATTGAACGCAGTTATCAGGCAAGTCCAAATTTCGGGAATCTCCAGTAATGAGGGTGTTTGCAAGCGTCGGTGGTAGTTCCTGTTGTTTTCCAACATCTCGGCTTGAAACAATTCCATCATAGAGGCGACTGCCATAGTAGACCGAGGAATCGTGGCCTTCTCGCTTAGAGACACCAAATGAAGATGTGCTGGTACCAGCGCGACGACGTGGACCCTTGAGGGTTTCATCCTCTGCCGGTCCTTCCTGCGCCATCCTTTGACAGCGAACTTTACGGCTTTATCACCTTTCGCGCCAAGTTGAGGGGTGAGACGCGCGGTTGTTGGGTTCAGAAAAAGAACCGTTGGGTTATTTCATCCGTTGCAATGAAAAGCCGAAGGCTTCTGGAATGTTCAATGGCGAGTGTCTTGACCCTCGACAATGTCAATGTCGACAACATGACTGTCTTGGTTCGTGTTGATATCAACTGTCCACTTCTCCCAGGCACCAAATCCTTCCTCGATACCACTCGTATTCGTGCCATTGTTCCCACATTAAACAGATTGACAAGTGCAAAAGTTGTGCTCCTTGCCCACCAATCTCGGCCCGGAAAACAAGATTTCACTTCTACTCTTGGCCATTCTCGCGAACTCGGACGCCTCCTTGGCCGGCCTGTAAAGTGGGTGGATGACCTTTATGGCGACAAAGCAATGAAAGGAATTGAGGCATTACAATGTGGAGAAATTCTCATGTTGGACAATGTTCGGATGTATGATGAAGAAATCAAAACAAAAGGTGATTTTAATGCACATTCCGAAACCACATTGGTTCAAAATTTAGCCAGTGTTGCCGATTTATTTGTCTATGATGCTTTTGCTTGTGCTCACCGTAGCACTCCATCTGGTGTTGGATTTACTCATTTGATTCCTTGCGTTGCTGGAGAATTAATGAAATCTGAAATCTCAAAACTCGATCATGCATTGAATAATCCGTCACGACCCTGTATTGCCGTGTTGGGTGGAATCAAAGTCGATGATTCGATTCTTGTAGCCGACAATATGCTTCGCAACAATATTTGTGACGAGTTTTGGCCAACAGGCGGTGTTGCGAACCTACTCTTGGAACTTTCTGGAATTGAAATTGGTGTTTTGAACCATGACTTTTTGGTTAATGAATTAGGTAAATCATGGCATCAAACTGTTGAAACTGCCAAATCACTGTTACGTGACTTCGGCTCAAAAATACATCTACCTGTAGATGTTGCTGCTAATGTCGAAGATAATCGGGTTGACCTTGAGGTCTCCAAACTTCCAATAGATGCTCCGATTTTTGACCTTGGAATCCAATCCATACGTAACCTCTCTGCGGCAATAAAATCTGCTGGAACTGTCCACCTCAATGGCCCTGCGGGCGTGTTTGAACTTCCTGATTTTGCTTTTGGAACCATTGAAATGTTGAATGCGTGTGCTGAAACCAAAGGATATGTCGTCGTTGGCGGAGGTCATACCGCTACACTCATCTCCAAGTATGGGCTTTCCAAGAATATGGGTCACCTTTCAACAGGCGGTGGTGCATGTTTGGACTATATTGCTGGAAAAACACTCCCCGCTATTGCAAGTCTTGAAGCAAGTGCAGAAGCGTTTACCCTCAACATTGCACGAAGCGTCGATCAATGAAGAGCCACTGGGGAGGTTCGAACTCCCGACCTCCTGATTACGAATCAGGTGCTATACCAGCTAAGCCACAGTGGCGCAATCCATCCGCAGCATCGAATGGACATAAGACAAACGGTTGAAAGCGTTCATGAGGGTTGAGCCTAACCCAAGTTCATGGCCGATGATGCGAGTGTGCGCTATCGCAACGCGGTTTTGTATGATGAAAGCGGCAATAAGCACGTTGGTGATGTACTCCTTCACCAAGATGGTGGATGGTCAAAATCAAACGGGGATGAAGATGTTCAACGAGAACTGGATGGTTCTGGAAGGCTCATCACACGAAGTTTACAAAATTGGCATACTCATCTCGCAATGCAATTGAATGCCCGAGATTTTAGCGATGGATTTCCTCTACACCGATGGTTGAACGAAGCGGTATTCCCTACTGAAGCACGATTGAACCCTGAATATGTTCGTGTTGGCGCTCAAGCAGCAGCAGCGGAAATGATTCGAACAGGTTCTTCATTTGCAGCTGACATGTATTTTTATCCTTTAGTTACTGGAGAAATACTTGAGAATGCTGGATTGCGCGGCTTGGTCGGCGGTCCAGTCAGTGATGCGGCATTGCCTTCACACCCAGATGCGGCTTCTGCTCTTGATGAACTTGACTCTATTCTTAAGCAGCAGAAAAGTGATGATAAAATTCAGTATGCAATTGCGACCCATTCAGTATATCTTTGTAGTGAAGATACACTCCGTAGAGCGTCGGAACTCGCTGAAAAAAGAAAGGCTCGCCTTCACATTCATGTCAGTGAAACACGTAAAGAAATCGCTGACTGCCATCAAAAAACAGGATATTATCCTGTTGAATACCTCAATAACATTGATTTTTTCAAGCCTGGCACTGTATGTGCTCACGCATCATGGGTGAAGAAAAATGAAATTCGAATGTTAGCGGAACATGGGGTCACTGCAGTTCATTGCCCATCTTCAAATATGAAAATTGCTTGTGGAGGAACCATGTCACTTCCAGCGTTCAATGACGCTGGTGTCGATGTGAGGATAGGCACAGATGGGGCTGCTTCATCCGGTAGTGGCCTCAATATGTTGGCAGAGGCTCGTCTAGCAGCATTGGTTCAACGGCATGACCATTGGGATGCTACCTTGCTCCCAGCTACAGATGTCTTTGAAATGGCTACCAAAGGTAGTTCTGATTGGGCAGTATGGAATCTTGATGATATTAGAATGCGGCCTTTTGGCCGTTCAGGAAATCGGCATCTTGCAAATCTCATATTCAATGGAGCAGATTGTATGGATTTGTGGGTTGATGGACAAGCACTTCGAATGAATGGTAATACGCAAACTATTGATGAAGAGTCGGCTTGGAATGAATTGGACTTAGCAGTAGGCACCTATTACGAAGGTGTCGAATAATCATTTCATTCTAGAAAGACCAAAACCACCGATACCAATCAGGAAACTGAAGAGATAGGTTGGGAACGATGCTGAGAGTTTGACCTCGTAATGAAGATTCAATTCAGCCCCTTGAGGAAGTACGCCCGACTGCGTGCCGATTCCTGCATAATATTCACCGGAAATGACGTGCCATTCAGCACCAGCATTTCCATCAGACGCTGTGGCCTCATATCCTGTGTCACCATATTGGCATGTTTTACTACTTGATTCAGATTGGAGGAAGGCTCCACCGCTTGCCCTGATTCCATCGCATTGGTCTTTCTTGGTTTCATCTGCAATCACCAAAAAAATGTCATCTCGGTCCCATGTAATGGTTGTATCAGCACTCACAAAAAGTCCAACCGGATTACCGGGTAGTGCCTCTTCAGAAAAGAATACAAATCCATCGATGTTTGGTGTTGGTATCTCTTCCACTTCTCCCTCAATTGTATAGCCTATCGTGCCTATTACCATGATGAAAATAGCAAGACCTGCCATGGAATAACCAATTATTTTACTTTGCATCAATAATTCACCTCACATTTGGTAGAAAGCTAAAGCCAGAATAACATAACTTGCCAACAACATTGCCCCTTCAAGCCAATTTGATTTACCGTCACTTAAAATTGAATTTGCCACTAAGACCGAGATGAACGTTGCTGCAGTTTCAAGAAGGCCAAATTCTAAAGTGAGTCCAACGCCAAGGAACCAAGCTAACAAAATCATCATGGGGGCGACAAACAAAGCAATTTGAACACTGCTGCCAATAGCAATCGCAATGGATAGGTCCATCTTATCTTTTCCAGCAACTAATACGGCGGTAAAGTGTTCCGCAGCATTACCAAAGAACGGTAGTAAGATTACTCCAATAAAGAGTTCTGGTAAATGCCATTTTTCAAGAGCGGCTTCAAGGCTGTGAACCAATATATGAGCCATCCATGCCACCATGATGGTCGAAAGAAGAAGAAGAATCCATGCATCCCTATTGGTCATGTGTGGGTCTTCGTGGTTACCATGGCCGGCTTCTGTAGCAAATACATCAACGTGGGTTTTGAGTTGGAACAATAATGCTAAACCATAGATAATGAGCAAAACAAGCGCTGCATAATGAGATAATTTTGCAACATCGCCTAATGAACCACCTGCATGATGTACTGCACTTGGAATAATAAAAGCAACAATTGCAAGTAACAAAAGAGAACCATTCATCTGCCCAGCATCTATGCTGAAATTCTGCACTTTATGGTTGAGCCCTCCCCAGACCATGGCCAATCCAAGTACCAGCAAAAGATTGCCGAGAATCGAACCAATCAGAGATGCTTGGGTAACGGTAATCATTGTTTCAGCAATCTCTGGATTTTGTGATGCTGTATACAGCGCTAATCCGGCAATAATCATTTCGACGGCATTTCCAAAAGTGGCGTTGAGAAGTCCACCAACCGCTTCTCCGGTACGCAAAGCAATCTCTTCAGTTGCTTTCCCCATGAGAAAGGCGAGTGGCATGATTGCAATCATTGAGAATACAAATGCAACCTCTCCCATATGAGCATAGTTCGCGTAAACAGCAACTGGTATTGCTAAAAGAAGAAAATTCAGTTTATTCTTTCTTGGGTCAAACGATGATAAAAAATGGTCCATGATTTCTTCGATGTCATCTGATAAATCGTTGATAGAATCGGCAATCTCATGTTTCGCCATGTATTGGTCGAAGGGGGCACAGCCCTTGACTTCACCGCTTCAAAAGTGTTCAATCGTCACTCTTTTTTCTACTTACAGTACGGCGTTTTGGCGCCTTTCGAGGAGCCGCACGACGACCGACAGAGCGCTTCTTAGCAACAGGCTTCTCTTCCTCTTCCTCTTCATCGTCATCATCGTATTCACCCCAATCAATGCCATCGTCCTCATCATCTTTTTCTTCAGCAATCTCTGGAACGTCCTTCTTTTGGCGGGTTTTGCGAGCCACAACGTTCACTGCAAATGGATCTTCTTCTTCTTCTAAGTCTTTAGTTTCAGCAACCTTGTCCTCAGATTTATCACTAGTGTCCGTCACTGCATTCATATCAAGTTCCTGTGAAGTACCGATGAATTCTGACATCCAATCTTCATCTTCATCATCATCGTCATCCTTCTTCTTCTTTGGACCACTCATACTGGTTTGAATAATCATTAGCATAATGATTAACGAAAATACAAACACAATTGCAAGAATCCATACAATTACATAAGGCGGGTCAGTCATTGAAGGGTTTACAATAATTGGTTCAGGTTCAGGCTGAAGTGATTCAACATAGTTACATGAAGTCGTTCCATCGAGACGGTTTCGGCACTCATCGACAACGAAAATTACCGAAGACGAACGCTCATTGCCTGCAGAATCTATTGCTCGCACGTAAACAGCATGTTGACCTGGTAAGAAATTGCCCGCAGAAAATTCAAGGTCGAAAACAATAGAACTGTTATCGCCGTTTAAATTTGTAATTGAAGTAGCTTCAGTCCAAGGTGTGGAAACCGATTGTCCAGTTCCATAATTATAGGTGAATTTGTATTGGAAAGAGTCTATTCGAACATCGTCTTCAGCTCCAGCAAGAACTTGCACTTTGTTGCCGTAGAGATATTTGGAACCGCTATCTGAACTGGATGAAGGAGAATATATTGTCACTTGAGGTGGAACTGCATCTACCGAGCGGTCATTCCAAATTTGAGTTGCTTGATTATTTGCTAAATCTTCCATATGCACTTCAAAAATCATCTCCCCAGCAATGGTTGAAGTGGTGATAAAGAAGTCTAATTGATAGACAGGCCCGCGGTCCGGATTTCCTGCATTTAATTGAAACTCTGCCATTTCTCTTAGACCGTTTGAAATGTCGCCACCATCGACAGTCGTGATGTTAATCATTGGATTCACATCGAGGTATTCATCAAATTCGATTTGAACCTTATAATCGCCGGCAATCAATGAAGGGCTGGTAAATGCTTCGTTGTCTTCATTAATGAGCGTCATAGATGCTTGAGGGGGTTTCGTATCTTCCGTTACTTTAACTGCATTGGAACCCGTTCCGGAAAAGAGTTCTGGGTTGTTGTTACCCCACTTGTCAATGACGATAATGGCATACCAAACATCGCGGTCCACATCTTCGGGAATGTCAATTTGACGGAAGAAGGTTTGTTCCTCTGAATTTCCAGCAGCAATGTTGTCGATAGCCAGTTCCCACCCATCATCGTCAATGGAACTAATTTCGCTTTCGTCTTCACCAAATGGTTCACCATAGTGGCGCCAAACTTGATACTCTTCATCCACTTCCAAATCATCGTTAAACCATTCTAATCGGACTTTTTCCAACGTACCGATTGATTCAATAATTTTAATTTCCGCTCGGCCGGGAGCAACCGTATCTTCTTCATTTCCTTCATCGATTTGATAGACGTTTTGAGTCAAACTCTGGTCCATATAAGTTCCAGAGATATGGCCATAGAGGGCTTCAGTGGTTACGAAGTAGAATGGGCGAATGCCGATTAGGCCGTCTGCGAGTTCAACATCGAAAAAGCCAATTCCGTCACTTACAGTACCAAGCCATGATAGGGAACCGTTGAAACTCTGCCATTCACTACCAGATACTCTCCAAGAAGATGTCCAAATGTGATAGCGTTCGCCTTCAACACCAAGTTGGTCGGTCCACGTAACACGTGTTGTGTGATTGCCGATGAATTCTGCATGGACATCAGTTGGTTCAGCAATCCAATTACCAAACGCATCTTCTTCAACGGATGAACAAGCATTTGCAGAGATGCTTGAGTCAAAAACACCATACAAATCGATGGTGATGATGCAATAATAGGCCCATCCTAAACGCCCAATTGGGACATTATAGTCAAAAGAGTTAGCTCCACCATCGGGATTTCCGGAGACAGTTGCGATGAGTTGTACGTCGGAACGGTAGATAGTACTGAACGATGTTCCAGACATGTAAATTCGATACGATTCACCGGTTTCACTAGACACGTCGGTCCAACTAACATTGGTAGTTCCTCCGCCAGTCAAAGGGTCAGGAATGAAGGTGGTGGTGATACCATTTACTTGTGCTGGGGGCATGTTATCTTCGGAAATTGGAGTTGTCATAGCGTTGTTAGAAAGGAATCTGGTGTCTTCATAATCTGCCCCAGGTCCAAACCAATTTGGAAGGAAGTAGGTAATTGAATAATACGCATCTCTTTCAGTTTGTTCAGGGACGACCAACGTATGCGTAGAAGTGCCTGCAGGTAATTGTGCAACCGGGGTTTCAACCGATATCATGTTTGCTCCATTTTCTCGAGTGGTTGGAATAGTTGTTCTGTAAATATTGATGCTGTATGCATTTGGTCCGGTCTCAGGAAGTATTGGAAATAGGTCGTTATAATTGATCCATTGTAATGTTGTGTTGCTGGTTGCAGGGTCAAAAGTTCCAACGATGTTATATGGTGTTCGAATGGGAGAAGTTTGTTCCATTACAGGATTTTCGAGTGTAGAAGCATTCACGTCCAAAGTAAACAATTCAGTGCCGTCATCAAGTGTAGTTGTTACTGCGTAATAGCTTGTTTGATTAACACCTGGTGGGACCAAATAAGATGTTGAGTGTTGGCCAAAACTGTTCTCCCCCTTGCATTGCGTAATATCCATGCCTGAATAGTCACAAGCAAGAATATTGGTTTCAAAAGGTATAAGGGTTAAAATCGAAGTTTGATTGATTGGTTGGTCTGAACGGTAGACACTGTAGTTCACAGTTAGCAATTCTTGAAGGATTGAGGCGCCGTCACTGTTGATGTTTCTCCAAATTATCGTTGTCGATTCCGAAATCGGATCGAAAAAAGCATTGAGATCTTGAGCTTGTAATTCACTAGGATCTCCGATATCTTCAGCAGATACTGGGGTGAGTGGCACCATGGCCAGAAGCATGCAAATCACAAGGAAAATCGCTTTTCTCTTGCCTTCAAAACCGAGCAATTTGTCTGTCATCATTCCTCTTGTCGCATGCAACGGTTATGAGCATGTCGCATATTCATCCGTTAAACAAGGGTTTCATCCCACCCCTACGGGGTGGCGGGGTGAATGGAATTTACTCGTCTTCCCGTGCTTGATTTGGTTGGGGTAATGGGTTTTCAGAATCGATTTGTGAGATTTCAAATTTGGCCTGTTGAAAACGGACGAGGAAAGTCCACAATCCACCAAAAGCAGAAATCAGTACAATGACACTCATTGGATTGATTGGGATATGGTTTAGGATGCCTGGAAACATACCAAAATCACCAATGTCAGCGTGAATGAAAATTCCAGTAAGGAATATCGCCACAATTGAAAGGATTGTTCGGTCCGCTCTAGAAAAGCCACGATAATTTCGTGTGCCAGCGACTGCTTGGGCTTGAGTGCCCATATATGACCCAAGAAGTGTCAGCCAAGCAGCGGCTAATCCAAGTGCAAAATCACCAACGAAGACTGAGCCGGCGATGCAGAGTATCCAAACTGCATCCAGTAAGCGATCGAATGTATGGTCAAGATAGTCGCCCCAACGAGTTACATTACCGTATTTGCGCGCTAAAGGTCCGTCTAAGCCGTCCAAAATCATAGCCATGATGATCAAGAGGCCGCCCCCAAACAACATGTTCGCTCCATAGGTTGTTTCATCTGCTGTCAAAACTGCAAGTCCGCCAAGAACGCCAATCGGGAGAGCAACCCAAGTTACAGTTGATGGTTTGACCCCTGAAAGTGACTCCAATACTGGATTCAATACGCCTTCCCACGCACCCCGTAATTTCTCCAAAGCCATGATTCTCAATCTCCTGCCGTAAGCGAGAGGTGTTTGTTGTTGCGGTTCATCGTGAACAAAAATGATGACTTACATCCATCCAATCGCTTGCGAACTCGATTCTTCAAGTGGCAAAGAAGGGCATTGATTGTTCAACCATTCAATAATTTCCGCTTGAATTTCTTCGAGTGGCGATGTAGTTGTATCCAGTTCCAAAATTGGAATGTCTATTTCAAATTCCAAAAGTTCGGACCATGTTCCCGAGAGTAATTCCCATTCCACATTTGCTTCGATTTTCTCAGGCGAATATGCTCGGGTTTTCAATCGCTGCTTCAATTGTTCAGGGTGGCACCGTAAAATCACGATGGCATCGACTTCAAGAAAATGGGACAGATGTCCATCGATGAAACAAAATCCTTCGCCTTCATAATGCCATTTTTCTGCTAGTTGGTGTATGTCAAGAGGGGCTGCATCATCCGATGAATCAATCTCTCCTAAACACCCATGTTGCTCTGCTAAATTTTGCAGAGAAATTACCGAATATGATTCGCGTAATGCATCGCAAAGTGATGTTTTTCCAGTGCCGGGGGTGCCGGTAATTGCGATACTGGTTCGGTCGCCCATGTTGGCCCATAACCTCAATCAAATAAACGCCAAGGCTTGATTATTAGCGGTGGCGGGGCATCTGAATGTGTTTTGTATCGGCCGAGACGTACAAGCAAAGGCATGATAGGTCATCACTCACAGCATTGATTGTCGCCATGTTTGGAATGAATGACCCCGCCCAAACCCTCCTCCAATTGGAGCGATATGTTGAGGACGGGCGAATGGAAATGTCCGAAGTCATGGCTACACAATTCACAGAGTTGTTTCTCGCACAGAAAAAACGACCTGCAGATGCTCAAATTATGCTGGTCAAAGGTTTACGTATTTTGTGTGATGTTTTTTTATCTCGTGGCAAATTCAAACGGGCAATTGCGAGCGTAAAAATCCTACACCGTGAACGTAAAAAATTAGTTCGCACTCTCAAAGCTGGGGCGCCTCAATTACTTGAAAAAATGACGCCCGCATCAGAAGATTACCGAAGAGCCGGTAAAATATATGCTCATGCTGGAAAAAAGGGAGCGGCGATGAAGGCTTTTGCGACCTGCGAAAAGCAATCTCCTGGCCATGTTGCCAGTGCAATGGAAGCATGTCAACTTCTTGGATTAGAAAAGAAACTCGTCGCGCGATTGGTGGCTACCGTTCAAGTTGCTGGACCAGTGATTCTATACAATGAACAATTTGTATTTCAACCGCCTAACAGGCCATCTGCTGATGCTCGAGAGGTTCAAACAGTAATGCAATCAGCAGTTGATTCAGGTGTTGATTCCAAGGATACTTGTCGAAATCAAATCTCCCGTATCTCTGAAGAAATTGATGCAATTGAACGCGGTGAAGCAGCAGCAAACGCCCGATTACAGGCGGCGATGGATCTTCTCAAACCTCAACACGACTACTACAAGTATTGAGCATGGTAACGAGAGATGGATTTGAACCATCGATCTCCGGGTTATGAGCCCGACGGGATATCCAGACTACCCCACCTCGTTATGGCCTTGGCTGAACTCCTCCCGTTCTTCAATGCACCGATGGCTCGCTGACCTAAAATAATCTTGAAGATGCCTGTTTTCAAGCAAAAACTACCAAATCCAGCATTGGATTGATGAAGAAGGAGTGCTTGTCTTGACATATGCGAGCACGCTTATCCATTCCGCTCTTCATGTGTGCGCTGCTTTTTTGCGCTTCTTTTGCCGGTTGTTTAGGTGATGAAGAGGAAAATGGAAAGAATAATGCTATCGATTTTGTCGTCTATTATGATACGACTTCTGGCGTAATCGAAGAAGTTGTGCAAAATAATCAGCAAATCTCTGAAACTGGTGTTGATGTCTCGTTTGATTTCTCTTACACCAAATCCTCTGCCGGAGAAATGGTCACCTTCTATTACATCCCAGGCGATGGCTCGAGTACAATAGAAAACAATGCCGCTGAAAATGGAAAGATCGACTACACCTACCTCACCCATGGATTATTTGATGCGGCGATTGGTGCGATTGATGACCAAGGCAACGAGTACTTTGAGAACGTCACCATTCGCATTGACAAGAAAATCACATGGTCTGATGACAACACCGCTTCGCCAGATACAATGAACATTGAAACAACACCGGATTGTGATTGTGGCGCTCCTGAGCAAATCCAAATCGAATCAACAGTTGCCAACCCACAGAACCAACTATGGGGGGGTCAATCAGTTACTGTGCAGTGGAGATTATTGAATTCGACTGATGCGACTGCTACTGAATCAGCACCCGAACAAGTCGGTGATGGACAAGATGCGAACTGGGCGCACAACCAATACTTCATCGAACCAGGAACTTGGAAACTCGATGTTGAAGTTACGGCTGAAGGAAGTGGAGATGAGCAAGTCAATGTTGACCATGTTGTAACCATCGCATATGTCGCTGACGAAAGTGTCCCCAACCCAATGGATCCATCACCGCCTGAAGAGTGATGTCGCTCGCCCCTCATTCACTTTCCGTTTTTTTTTAAGTGAACTAAAAGTGAAGTATTGCCGCGCAGTGACCCTTTTAATCTCAGATAAATATCGGTCAAAATAGGTCGTGAAAGTCGCGCCCTGTTTCTGTCCTTCATATACCGTTGGCATACCAGCAGGGGTTAGAAGTGAACAAATATGGCATCGAAAGCAAAGAAAAACGCAAAAATAGAAATTGAAAACAATGAAGACCCTAAGGAGGAAGCACCTGTATTGATGCCACCCGAAGAGGACGTACCCGAACCCCTCATCGAAGACCTCCCTGGCGTTGGGCCAGCAACCGCAGAAAAACTACGTGAAGCAGGATTCGATGAACTCCTCGCACTTGCAGTAATGTCACCTGGCGACCTTGCAGACCAAGCCGAACTAGGTGAAGCAGTAGCAACAAAAATTATCTCAGGCGCAAAGAAAATGGCGAACATTGGTGGCTTTATTTCTGGTGGCGCATTACTAGAGCGACGGCGTGAAGTTCTCAAACTCTCCTCGAAGGTCGAATCCATTGACGATTTACTCGGCGGCGGATTTGAAACTCAAGCACTGGTCGAAGTCTATGGTGCATTTGGAAGCGGTAAAACGCAAATTGGGCATCAACTTGCAGTCAATTGCACCCTCCCTATGGAAGAGGGTGGTTTTGATGGCGATGTCTTTTACATCGATACCGAAGATACATTTCGGCCTGAACGAATTACTCAGATGGCACGAGGACACGGTCTTGACCCCGATCAAGTTCTCAGCCGAATTCATGTGGCACGAGCGTACAACTCTGCACACCAAATGCTCTTGGTCGATGAAATCAAGCGAATGAGTAAAGGTCTCAATGTCAAGATGATTATCGTTGATTCACTCACTAGCCATTTCCGTGCTGAATTTATCGGACGTGCAATGCTTGCCAACCGACAACAAAAGCTCAATCGGCACCTCAAAGACCTGAAGCAACTTGCTGATGTTAACAATGCTCTGGTATTAGTGACCAACCAAGTCCACTCCAAGCCTGATGCCATGTGGGGCGACCCTACCAAGCCAATTGGTGGTCACGTTCTTGCACACGCATCGACATTCCGACTCTATCTGCGCAAGGCGAAAGGTGGGCGAAGAATTGCTCGTTTAGTCGATTCTCCTAATCTGCCAGACGGTGAATGTGTCTATCAAGTCACTCAAGAAGGTCTTCGTGACTGAGTGGTGCTAGAAAAACCCCCTAAAAACCGCTTGTTTCGCGGTCAAGGTTTGCGGCACATTCAAGGCCACTTGTGCAAGCATGACGCTCATGCGACACTTGATTGAACGTGTATTGGAACTTACCGAAACTGAAATTTCGAGCCCAACACCAACGGCTCCCCCTCTTGGTGAGGGAAGTGAAGTTGAACTTCAAGCACTCCTAGAATCTCTCCAACCACGCATACGTGTCTATGGTGTTGGGGGGGCAGGTTGCAATGCGATTGGCCGACTTTCAGAAGAGGGTTTGTTTGAAAATTCATATGTGACTGGCTATGCAATTAATACCGATGCTCAAGCACTACTCATGTCTCCAATCGATGAAAAAATATTGATTGGGAGAACTGCTCGAGGACGAGGTGCTGGTGGCGACCCTACCAAGGGCGAGGCTGCAGCGCTTGAATCCGAATTGGTGCTGCGCCGAATTACCAATGATACTCAACTCGCTATCATTACTGCTGGAATGGGTGGAGGTTCTGGAACTGGTGCTGCAGGACAAATAGCACGGCTCGCAAAGCAACAAGGGGCTATGACCATCGCTGTAGTGACCTATCCATTCCAATCCGAAGGAGCACTTCGTAAACAAAATGCAGAATGGGGCCTTGAGCGATTGAGAGAACATTGTGATACAATCTTGGTAATTCCAAACGAACGGTTATTAGAGATTGAGGGAGTCAAAGATTTGCCAATTTCAAGTGCCTTTAGAGTTGGAGATGAATTACTCGTTCGTTCGATTACCGGTGTTGCCGAATTACTAACCATTGATGGCATGGTCAATCTTGACTTTGAAGATTTACGCTCAGTGATTAACTTTGGAAGTGGGGTTGCAATGATTGGATTAGGTGCTGCTTCTGGCCCTGGACGTGCTGAAGCTGCTACAATGGAGGCGTTACATTCTCCGCTCCTTGATATTGATGCATCAGATGCAAGGGGAGCGCTGATTAATGTTGTTGGCGGTGCAAATTTGACACTTGGAGAGGCAGAACGTTGTGCTAAAATCATCAAAGACAAAATTTCGCCACATGCTCAAATCATCTGGGGTGCTGCAGTGAAGGAAGAATTGGAAGAAGAACTTCGCGTTATGCTTGTGCTAACCGGCGTAAAGAGTGAACAAATTCATGGCGCCAGCGAGAATCGTCAATTACGGGCCTTGCGAAATCAGCAAATTGAATTCGTAAACTGATCACTTTATGGCAAAATAAAGGAAACCAAGGATGGCAATAATGCCGCCGATAATGATGGAATAGTCAATCAATGAATACGACTGATTGAGGTTTAGTTGAATTATTGTTCCCTCAAAACTTGAACCGGGGATTGTTATTCCATAGGAATTCCATGCATCGTCAAACTGGTTTTGGTTTCCATTTACTGCATTTCCATGTGCAATTATTTCGACCGCTGAAGTGTTATCTTCAGGTGCTGTCCATGTGAAGTTCCACCAACGATGGGTATTTCCTTCACTTGTATGTGTCCAGCCCGCATCGAGATTTTGGACTTGAGTTTCGTTCTCGAATTCAATTGTGCCAGCGGATACAAGCAACCTGAAACCGCCTTGTGCATTTTCGGAGTGCACATCAATGCTGCTGTTAATTTCCAAGGTGAGGTTAAACGTTTGATTACTTTCAAACAAAGTTGGTACACCGATTAGTGAAATTTCAGTTGTATTTGATGCACTTCCATGACACAGGCAACCACCATCAGCGCTTTCTCCTATACCCATTGGATAACTTTGGCTTGGTGTGAGCCCGAGTGAAGAGACAAAGAGAATGAGTAAACCCAAATGCAGCCGACTTAATCTCATCTTTACCCAACAACAAGTCATGGTGGGGCTCATATGACTTTTTCCCTGCCTCATGCACCTTTTCATTGACTTAATTTCGGCGTATTATGCAAAGTATATTTCATCTCAATCCTGGCCTCCATTGTATATTGCATTGCAATAATTACTCGTCCAAGCCATGAGTTTACTTTCCAAGTGAATGTATGAAAGGGGCCCTCTGTACAGGCGTCCATACAAAGGGTAGCGTTAGCAGCGACCCACCGAATGCCCATCAAACGCAATGGTGTCACGAGGGTAATTTCGATTTTGGCCAATCGGGTGAATGCTAATGCGAGAGTAGTGTAGTGGTTATCACCGGGCGTTACCAACGCCTGAACTCGAGTTCGAGTCCCGGTTCTCGCACTCTATTATTTTCTTTTATTCATGGCATTAGTCTAAATGCTAGTAAAAAGACGCAGTAATATGTCAAAAGGTACTACGATTGTAGTTTGTCTTTTGATGGTTGGAACTATTTTTGCTTCAGGTATTGGATTTGAAGATCAGAAAGTGATTTCCCAAGAAGGCATAATTTCCTACACTGAAGATACTTCAAATTGGTCTGTAAATCCTTCATCGGGCCCTAGTGAAGGAGGTACTAATCTTACAATAACTGGTAGTGGATTTTCATCATTATTAGATAATGTCACTCTTCCCGAAGAGATAGTTCGCTCTTGGACAAATACAACCATTGACAGTATTGGACAGTGGGGCTACGGCAACTCATTGGCCGTTGATTCAAGCGATAATATCCATATTTCTTATTATGATGAAGTCAATGGAGATCTCAAGTATGTCTCCTATGATGGTAGTTCTTGGAGTACACCGGCAACCTTAGACAGTACAGGAGATGTGGGCTGGTCACCCTCATTGGTCGTTGATTCAAGCGACAATCTCCACATTTCTTACAATAGTGCCTCAAGTGGGAACCTCAAGTATGTCTACAATAATGGTAGTTCTTGGAGCATACCGGTAATCCTCGACACATGTTCATGCGGCCAACAGAACTCATTGGCCGTTGATTCAAGCGACAATCCTCATATTTCTTACCTTGATGCAGATATTACGGATCTCATGTATATCTCCTATAATGGTAGCTCTTGGGGAACACCGACAACCCTAGACAGTTCAGGATCTGTGGGCGGCGCCATCTCATTGGCCATTGATTCAAACGATAATATCCATATTTCCTACAATGATGGCACCAATAGTAAACTCAAGTATATTTCCTATGATGGCAGTTCTTGGGGCACAATACATGGAGTATCTGGTTCAGGAAATGTTGGCTACACTTCATTAGCCGTTGATTCAAGCGACAATATCCATATTTCTTACATCCAAAGCGGGTTTCTCAAGTATATCTCCTACAATGGCAGTTTTTGGGGTATACCGGGCGGTTCTTGGGCCATACCGGCAACCATAGACAGTATAGGAAGCGGGGGTGAGTGGGCACCATTAGCCGTTGATTCAAGCGACAATCTCCATGTTTCTTACTATGATGTCACCAATAAAGACCTCAAGTATGCAACCTATGATGGCAGTTCTTGGAGCACATCGGCAACCATAGACAGTATAGGAGATGTAGGTGGGTTGGCATCATTAGCCGTTGATTCAAGCGACAATCTCCATGTTTCTTACTATGATGGCACTAATGGAGATCTCAAATATGCAAAATATTCCAGCAATCCAATAATAATTGAAGGACCAATTGCTCATTGGAAACTCGATGAATTATCAGGGATTCTTGTTGATTCAAGTGGAAATGGATGGAATGGCACTGCCTATAATAATCCAACCTTTGGTGTAGATGGTAAGGTTGGAACAGGGTTGAATTTCGATGGAGATGCGCATGTCAACATTTCGAATGATGGATTTGAGAAGGAGCGGGGGACCATCGCTTTATGGTATCAGATCAAGAACTGGAGTACTGACAATCACCAGCGCCATTTCGTAACTGATATAGGCATAAATCCTCCACCTAACTCCGTCCGTCACGCAACTCGGTTGTTATCTAATGGCTCACTAGACATCTGGGAATACGGTAGTGGGGGTTTACAATTTAGCACACCTCCACTTCTATGGAATGATGACCAGTGGTATCATCTCGCATTTATGTGGGACTCGAGTGGAATATCAATACTTCGTGATGGAGCAATAGTTGGCCAGACCAATCAGAACGGTTCTTTTAGCTATGACGCAGCCAACTCAATGATTGGTAACGCCATCTACGATATTGCATATAATAGTGGTACTGGAATCGGTGCTGCTGAAGGTGTTATAGATGATGTATATTTTTATGACCGCACTTTATCACTTAATGAAATACAAGATTATTACTATGCTACTTCAGGTCCAATCGCTCATTGGAACTTTGATGAAATTGGACCACGCAATTGGGCTACTTCTACACTCAATTCAACTGGAACTTTAGGCACACACACTTCATTAGTTGTAGATTCCAATGATGAGATTCATGTATCATATTATGATACAACAAATACAAATCTGAATTATGCTCATTTTGACGGTAGTTCTTGGACACATTCCGTTATCGATACCTATTTTGTTGGTGAATACAATTCAATTGCAGTCGATTCAAATGATAATGTTCATATTTCATATTATGACTCATACAATGTAGATCTGAATTATGCATACTTTGACGGCAGTACCTGGTCGGTTTCGACCGTTGATACCGCGGGGGATGTTGGAAAAGATTCCTCTATTGCTATTGATTCCAATAATGATATACATATCTCATATTATGATGAGACAAATGATGATTTGAAGTACGCATTTGGAGTCGGCAGTGGAGTCAGTGTAACTTGGTCGATTTCAACCGTTGATAGTGTAGGCGATGTTGGTGATTATTCCTCCATTGCAGTGAATTCTTCGAATAATGCACATATCACTTATCTAGATGTTAGCAATGAAAATTTGAAATATGCTTACTACAATGGCAACTCTTGGATAAATTCAACAATCAATTCAGGAGGGAGAGTAGATCATCAAACCTCTATAGCAATTGATAGTTCTGATAAGATTCATGTTTCGTATTTTGATAATCAAAATAACAATTTGAATTATGCATATTACAATGGTAACTCTTGGGCAACCTCAACCATTGATACAGGAGGAGGCACAGGGTCTTCAACTGCTGTCGGGTTTCATTCCTCAATCGTTGTTGAAACTAATGGGAGGGCGTATATTTCGTATCAGGATATCACAAATAGTGATTTGAAATATGCATTTTACGACGGTAATCAATGGTCGAGTACAACTGTGGAATCTATTGGTACTGTAGGTGATTACACATCTATTGGAATTGATTCAAATGAAGAGATTCACATCTCTTATCGAGATTCCACTAATGACGACCTCAAGTATGCAAAAACCTCTCGTGATTATCTTTCCGACAGTTCTGGAAATGGCCATGACGGCACATGTTCGACTACCACCTGTCCGTCATGGCATCCAAGCTATGGGAGAATGTGGACTGGAGCAATGTCGTTTGATGGAATTGACGATAATGTTGACCTAAATTTCCGTTTCAATTCTCTACCACCGACTGGTTTCTCAACATGTATGTGGGTCAAAAACGATCGTTCAACCTTTTCCAATGCTAATGTGATATGGGGTACTGATGGCGGTGATGAGTGGAAAATAGTCCTTTCAACAGATGGTTCAATACAAACTTACATTCGTGGTACAGGCGGTGATGCAACCGCTTCTATGGAGAATTTTTCTGTGAGGATTGGTGGTAGTTTTTGGTGGCATCATGTTTGTTCCGTATATGATGTTAATTTAGGTGAATTACAATTGTATATTGATGGTACAATCGGTAATACAGCTTATGTAAATCTAACTGGATTTAATCAAGGTGTAAATCAATTTCTTGGTTGCATGAGTCAAGTTAGTAGCCAAACCTGTCGTACAGATTATGACAATTTCAAAGGAAGAATTGAGGATGTTCGAATCTATGACCATGCTTTATCACCTAGCGAAATACAAGATTACTATATTGCCAATACCGAGCCATGGGGTCATTATACATTGGATGAAATAACCTTCGGTAATCATGTTCTGGATTCATCCGAAGGAGCGTTTCGTCAGGCAGGTAATGTTTTTGGTACACCAACTGAAGTTCCTGGAAAGATTGACATTGCTTTGAACTTTGATGGGATTGGCGATAATGATTCACTCGATCTTGGTAATGGTGCTACTGAAAGAATTATTCAATATGGTGCGATGACTTTTTCGACTTGGGTGAATGTTGAGCCAGGAATTACAGGAGACCCATATATTGCTAGTTTAGGTAAAGGAAATAGCAACTTAGGCTCATTGATTGGTTTAACAATCGCACCTAATGGGACTGTGCGCTTTTTTACACCATCTACAACAATGATTTACCCTATGATTTGGTCAACAACTTCGATTGATGATGGTACATGGCATCAAGTTACTGCAACGTTAGAAGTTACAAATAATGTAGTAGAAATTAAATTATTTATTGATGGTATTTTAGAATCAAGCCTTTCAGGATTCCAATGGGATACATTTCAGTCAAATGAGGATTATTCGACTAATTTCTTTATTGGAACAATGAACGCTTATTCACCGAGTGCGCGACTTCAACAATACTTTGATGGGAAATTGGATGATATTTGGTTGTTTACTCATGTTTTGAACAATACTGAAGTTGCTGAACATTATGGTTTCAATCTAACTTCAAACCAGACGCCATCTAAACTTTCAATACAATTCGGAGATTATGGCAATGTCACCGCAGATATCGTAAATGATACTACAATCACATTGGTCGCACCATCCGGTCCACCAACTGGAGGAGTTGTGAATCTCACAATGTGGCTAACAGACAACTATAGTATTGAGTTACCATTTGATTTCACTTATACCTATGATGACCCTGATAGAGATCTTGATGGAATAATAGATTCAATTGATAATTGTCCTGATGATTGGGGCAATTCCACAATTGGAAGTACTGGGTGTCCAGATGACGATGGAGATGGATACAACAATTCAGATGATGACTTCCCTACTGATCCTGGAGAATGGAGTGATGGAGATGGGGATGGAGTAGGCGATAATGGCGATGCATTCCCTCAAGATGAGGATGAAACCGAAGATTCTGATAATGATGGAGTCGGTGATAATGGCGATGCGTTCCCATTGGATGAAAATGAAACTGTAGACAGTGATGGTGATGGTATTGGCGATAATGCTGATGAATATCCTGAATTAAATAATTTCAATGATACAGATGGAGACAGCTTTTTCGATATTGAAGATGCATTCCCCTATGACTCATCACAATGGAGCGATTATGATGGCGATGGTCATGGAGATAATCTTGAAGGAAATGATTCGGATGTATTCATCCACAACATAACCCAATGGTCTGATAGTGACGGTGATGGGTTTGGAGACAATTGGGGTAATTCCTCATGGAATGCGACACGACTCTTTGTATGGCCAGGGGAATTTGTTGAAGGTGCAGAGTTAGCAGATCATTGCCCAACACAATTTGGTAATTCTTCAGCAGATGGATTCTATGGCTGTCCAGATGATGACAAAGATGGAATTGCAAATATGTATGATAATTCAACCGATGATGAAAACGAAACAACACAAATTGATACTGACGGAGATGGAGTTTGGGACTCAGAGGATCTATGTCCTTCAACTGTTCCAGGTGGATTTGTTGGCCTAGATGGATGTATACTTGATGCAGATGGGGATGGAGTGGACGATCTAAATGATAGGTGTGCAAATACTCCACAATACATAATTGTCAATGTTGAAGGTTGTGAGATTGTAAAAGAACCTGAAGAGGAAACTGAAACCTACATGGAACAGTTACTTGCTGGTGATGAAGGAACTGTATTCAAAACGGTTGGTTATGGTGCAATACTAATTGCAGTTCTCGGGTTTATGCAAACAAATTTCGTTGCTGCAATGCTACCTGATGCATTTAGATGGGTTCAAGTCTTTAGGAAGAAATCTAAATTAAGCACTGAAGAAGAACAAGAACTTGGATATTTGCAATCTGTTGTACAAGCCTATTATTACGATTCAGAAATTATGCATGAAGAACTACATCAATTAAAGTCTGATCTTACTGCACGATATACAAATAGTGAATTGAAAAAGGCCACTAGAGAGAAAATAAATACTTTGATTGCTGATTTACTAGAAATGGATAATTCTGAATTGAAGCGTATAGCCCACAATGATGCATACTTTGGACTAGCAGGTACAATCGATACAAAAGAGCGTTCAGAAATGTTGTCACAAGATTTGGCTATGAGGATAGATGATACTGATCAATTCCAAGATGAAGGCCAAGAAATCTATGATACAAATATTCCAAGAGATTCGGCAGTAGGAGAAATCAATAAAGTTGATGGTTACGAATATCTTGAATGGCCATCAAATAGTGGACGTTGGTTTATTCGAAATCAAAGAACTGAACATTGGGAAGAATGGAGAGATTAATCCCATTCAATTGGTTGAAATTGCTTCATGGACATCGTCATGAGTTGAAAGTGGAAAAACACCTAATTCGTCAGATACGAGTACTGTCAGCCAGTACACTGCCTACCGTCTGTATCGTTTAATCTCGGTGAATAACGACTTTTGACGTCATCTCTACATCGATGAACATGTTCGATACACTGCAAAGTTTCTCATGGCTTTTAGCGACAATTCGCTCAAATAGTTTTTCTGGCACATCACCTTCGACATGGTATGTCATTTCTACTGTTTTGAAAACTCGTGGTGATTGCTCTGCACGCGTACTGTCAAGTTCAACCCACACCTTGGTAAATGGACGCTCTTTTAGACCAATGACTACATCTACTAATGAGCATGCTCCTATCATTTGAAGTGTTATTTGCATTGGTGAAGGGCCATCTTCCCAATCAAGTTCAATGCTTTGCCCATTTGCATTTGTGCATAAAAGCCCATTTCCGCCGGTCCAATCTACCCGTCCTCGCATGGAGGTCCGTGGGGCGGTTCATTCTTGAAGGGGATGCATCTGCGTCAGTTTGATTGCCATGACAGGAACGCCAGTTACATTGAACAACGGTAAACTTCACATTCCAAATGACCCAATTATCCACTACATCGAAGGCGATGGGATTGGTATTGATATTACACCGGTAATGATGAAGGTCGTGGATGCGGCTGTTTCAAAATCTTATGGTGGTGAAAAAGGGATTGTTTGGTCTGAAGTTCTTGCTGGCGAAAAAGCATTCAATGCAACTGGAGAATGGTTGCCTCAAGCAACATTGGACGCAATGCGAACTGGTTTGGTTTCGATAAAGGGGCCATTGACTACACCTGTAGGTGGGGGGATTCGTTCCTTGAATGTGGCTTTGAGACAGAAACTCGACTTGTATGCTTGTGTTCGCCCCGTTCGTTGGTATGATGGCACACCATCTCCAGTAAAATCGCCTGGTGATGTAGACATGATTATTTTTAGAGAAAACAGCGAGGACGTCTATGCTGGTATCGAATGGGAAGCAGGTAGTGATGAAGTAAAGAAAGTCATTGATTTCTTGCAAAATGAAATGGGTGTTGATAAAATTCGATTCCCTAACACTTCAGGAATTGGCATTAAACCAATTTCGCAAGAAGGAACTGCACGTATCGTTCGAGCTGCATTCCAATATGCCATTGATAACGATAAAGAAAGTGTAACACTTGTTCACAAAGGAAACATCATGAAATTTACCGAGGGCGGATTCCGTGATTGGGGATATTCAATTGCCAAGGATGAATTTGGCGCTGTTGAACTTGATGGTGGTCCTTGGTGCACTCTTCAAAACCCAAAAACAGGCAACACGATTCTTGTTAAAGACGTCATTGCAGACGCAATGTTACAGCAAATTATTACTCGGCCTGCTGAATATTCAGTATTGACAACAATGAATCTGAATGGCGATTATATCTCCGATGCATTGGCTGCACAAGTTGGTGGAATTGGTATCGCCCCAGGTGCGAATATTAACTATGACACTGGCATTTCAATCTTTGAAGCGACACACGGCACTGCACCAAAATACACTGGCCAGAACAAAGTCAATCCAGGTTCTCTTATCCTTTCTGCAGAAATGATGCTTCGGCATATGGGCTGGATTGAAGCGGCTGATTTAATCGTCAAAGGAATGGAAGGAGCGATTTCTGCTAAGACGGTCACCTATGACTTTGAGCGTTTGATGGACGATGCAACTCTTCTCTCTTGCAGTGCCTTCGGCGATGCAATGATTACTCACATGTGAGTATCACTTGAGCCAAGCATTTAGTGAGCGGCTGTTTCTAGCAATGCCAAAGCCGAATTGCTCTTCGAATGCACGTGCGACGAGTGTGAAATCTCCATCGCGTGTTGCAATAAGCACTGTTCCAAGGTCTTGCAATGATTGTGTGGCAAGTTGTGCAGCAATACACATCAAGGTTCGATCTGGAGATTCTGGATAAATATCTCGACCTTCTAGAACAGTGCGGACCGGTTCACCTCGAGTTCGCTTCATTGCTGTGATTTCTTCATAGATTTCAGTCGATTCAAGCAAGAATTTTTCAATTGCTTCTTTGATATCACTGGAGCCTGCTTCAGATTCAATTTCCAAGTCTAGAGGCCTCCAAGTGTTGTAATCACTCAACACATCATCGACAAGTGCTGTAAGCGTTTTTTCGTTGAAGATATTATCGAGTAAATCGGGCGATACAAGGGCATCATCAAATCGTCTCTTGAGATTATTCAATCCAGATGCAATGCCGATTAATTCTTGCTTAACCACACTTGGTAACCACAAATGCAATTTCTTGTCCTTCGCCTTACTGAGAAGGATTTTATGGAAACTTCCTTGCCCTTGGATATCAAGACTTATTTCACCAACTAGATGCAATTTTGACGAGATACGGTCAATCAAAGCATCGACCAAAATATTTGTATCGACAATTACCAAAGGAATCAACGAAAGGTTTCGCAAATAACGACGGGATGCATTTGGAATCTGAGATTTATTTACCGAGAAAAGAGAAAGTTCAGCCTGTTGCAAACTTCGAATTTCACTTTCGTTGAAATACGCGCTGTTTTGGGCACGTTCGAGGAACATCAAACCATCAACCGGACGAACTTTTGCAGCTTCACTGGCGAGAGAATAAACTTCTTCGGTCGAAGGTGAACCGTATTGCATTAGTTGATTGAAACGAATATCGAATGTGTTCTTCTGTCTTCGACGGTTCTTGTGTAATGAATTAGTTGCAGCTGTGACTCGCCCACAGAAAGGATCTGTTGGGAGTGGGCGAGGGTGTTCATGAGGATAGGTTTTGAGCATGTCCAAATCATCTTCAGCGTAGTAAACTCGCATTACTTCGACCATCTCGCCTTCTTCATTTTCTTCCACTTCCATTTTGGTTCTTGTAACGAAATCCTTCAACAAACGTGTAGCAGAATTGGTATCCTTGGATTTTGCTGTGTGAGAAACTCGAAGATACAATTGGAATCGTTGGGTAATCGCACTCTTCAGAGCGGGTTGAGCGTCCAAGAGTTCAACTGCCTCTCGCCATTGTTCCGCGAATGCCAAGTGGATTAGGGCTTTACGATATAGCGTGAGGGAGTACTCATAATCAAATTCTTCATGGTCACCTGCTTTCCGGTAATCTCTTGCTGCATTCAATTCTTCTTTTCTCGATGCATAGACCGCTGCGCGAGCAAGGGTGTGCCAAGGAGATAATGCATCGTTATTTTGGTACCATCGGACAAGAGATGGCAACCCAATATCATGCTCCAAAACAAGATGGCGAACACTGCGAATGACTCCTGTTGGGATGACATCGTTGCTCATAAGGGAATTGAGAGTTTCGATATGTTCCGGATCTGTATTGCCATGTTGGAGCATTAGAGCCACATGGTTGAGGCGCAATGTCGCTATTACAGCATTGAACAAGATACGTTCCATTACCGTGAGGTCTGCTGAAGCGACACTTTGTTCAAGATTCGAAAGGTGAGTCGAAGAAGCAATTCCACTGCCACCATCTCGAAGTGCTTGACGAACAGGGCCGAACGCTAACAATCCTTGCTTATCAAGCACCGTAGTAAGGCGTTCATCTTCGATGTTTTCTCCTTCAAACAACATCAACAATGCTTCAGAAGTTGATGAAAATGAATCTGGTGCATCCATACTGTGAACCTCAGAAAGGGCTGCTCTTCGTGCTGCACGAACCTGCATCCACAATTCATTATCACTTCCTGCATCCAGCAAATGAGATACAAGTAAGGTCTCATAGGGATTGGACATTGGAACTAAATCATTGGAAGTGACCATCTTGGCAAGCAGATTCAATTCCATACTTTGTGTGTAAATGTCAATGAGAAGAGGGAATACGCTTTCCCAAGCCTCGCTTGAATCATTAGAGAGATTTTTTGCTGCCGCTGAACGGATGTGTAATGGCAATGTTTTCATCTGTATCAAGGCAACAATTGCTCCATCATCCAAAATTGGAATTTGTTCAAGTAGCCATTCATTGATAGATTCACTAGAGAGTTCCGAAAGAAGCGGGGCTAATGTGGATAATTCTGTATGATGATCGAGTTTGAGGCTTGTAAGAAGTTCAATTGTTTCTTTTGATTTCCCTTCCTTGTGGAGGGCATTTAAGCGCCACCACATTATTTTCTCAATTTGAACTGTATTAGTCGTATGTTCACGTAGTAATTCAAGACCTTCTGCAAGTTGTTTTGAAGTGAGTTTGGCCGCTTCTGGCGGCGTATGTTGCCAAGCCAATAATTGGCGTGCCACAGCCAACGAATTGCTACCTTTTGCGGTTCTTGATTTCTTCCAATCCAGCACTTGACCTTGACGAAGACAATGTAAATCATTCAATTGTTCGGCTAAATCTGAATCGACTGCTTTGAGGCGTTCAATGGATTCTGCAGGGTCATGACCTGATGCCAATGCAAGCAACACACTCAATGCTGAGCCTTGGCCTTCGAGTTGAAAAAGAATCTCGGCTGGATGTAATTGCCGTCCAGAAGAGAGTTGAGATGCGATGTTTCTGAGCGCTACTTGGGATTCTGCATCTGTTACGGCAGGTGACAATTCATCAATGGCAATAATCAAATCTTCTGCAATCAATGGATTGATGAATGCCGAAGTCAATTTGACCTTCTTGCCTGTTTTTGCCTTACTGACCTTCGCTTTAGGAAAGGCTGCAAATTGTCCGAGAAGTGCGGTATGTTGAGCAAGTTCGTGCCAAACTGGATGCACTCCTTTTTCCAAACAGGTTTCTCGTAATGATTTTTCAGTGGTCTCCCATTGCTCTTCCCACTCCTCTTTGTTGAGAAGTTTGTGAATCATAAGCGTAGCAAGCCGATAAGCAGAACTGTACTCCGAAGGTAGGAGCATTTCTATTGCGGGTGGAAGTGAATCCATTGGTCCTGATGAACCTCGACCCCCCCGACGGTTTCGACCTCTTCCACCAGATGAACGACGACGGGGTGTCGAATCCGATTCTTCTTCATCAGCAGCTGGCAGTTCTGTCTCCGCTAGTGCAAGGAGAAGAATAGGCCGCCAAGACTTCTCAAGCAGTTGCCAATCAGCAGTTTTCACCACTAAGGATTGTCTACGGGGTTTTGTCAAGTTTGTTTTGAAAGCAACTTCTAAACAATTTAACATGTGAGTCTCTTGCAATTCTCTCCCCCCTCTCCCGTTGGCTCAACCTACCCTCCTTCAACCCACCGGCATGGCCACCTTGAACTCAAAACGATTCGTTTTGATTAGAAGTCTGCCAACATCCTTGAACAAAGAACACTTGGGGTTCAATGGAGGACTTGGATGGACATCGTTCGAATCGTGGTATTATTGCTCCATCCTTTACTTGCATTGGGCCTACTTGGATGGATTTGGTGGCAATATTCATGGCGGAAAAAAAGCCATGAACTCAAAGGGGATTTACGGAAAAAAGCCCTCAAACAACATGAAAAATATGGTGGCCGATTAATTTGGGCTGCATTTTTTGTCATCTGTGTTGCCTTTTTCAGTCGAGCTTTCATTGGGTGGAGAGAAAATGAAAGTATTCTCGCCTCTCTGATTCCTCAAAGCCTTCACGGTTTCATGGGACCAATTGGTTTTGTCTTGTTATTCATACTTGCACGCATGGGACGACGGGCACGTGATGCACGAAATCAAGGGGAAAAATTTGCCCATCATACCTTGAAGCATGGACGTGCTGCAGACCTCATTATCGTACTTGCATTTCTCCATGCATTCTTAGGATTCTTGTATATTTTCGCCGTATTGTGAAATCATCTTATTGCAAGTTCTTCGTCCCGATTGGCCCACATTCCTAACCAAGTCTCAAGATTTGCATCAACACCTGGTGCTTGAATTCGACATCCACAAGCATTTGCATGACCCCCGCCCGTTGAGTCCATAGCAGTTGCCAAGCGAGAAAGATCGTATCGGTTTTGACCGTTTTCGAGAAAGGAATTGGCGTAAAAACTCGCTGAAAGGGCTGGACGGCTGGGGGTTTCAATCGAGCCATCTGCATAGCCGTGAATAATGCAGCAAGCATCTGCACGGTCGCCTGCCCAAGCCGTAACAAGGTAACCGTTTGAACGAACACCTTTCTCATCCATTCGGCAGATTGCAAGGCGGTCAATGATAACGGTATGTTGTTCGACGACGAGTTGTGCTGCTTGCCGTTCTTGTCGAGCCCTTTCAATGTGTGGAGATATCTTTGAGTCATGTAATACTTCACTCAAACTTGCACCTTGAGATAGCAGAGAAAGTACATACTGCATATGCTCAGATTCGTTCATTGAAAGGGAGCGAGCCAATTGAAGAATAGGTCCATCTTCAATGAATTCTTCGCGGGTGATTTGTCCCGAATCAAGGGCATCAACTACGGGCATTATTTCTTCTAAATGTGAGACGTCAAGATACGGGCTCAATACATCATACGCAAGGCGGGCAGCGGATGGTGTTGACTCCCAATGGCATGTGCCTCCGTCTGCAACAAAACGTGCCTCTTGTTCCTTATTCGGGCGATTGGTTTGATGATGATCTAAATACCATCCACATTGAGGATGGAATGGCAAATCGACCATTGCTGTATTTCGGTCGATGAGTGAATCAATAGCCCCAGAACGTATCAATGCTGCATGAGCAAAATGAACTTCTGCATCTGGATTCGCTGCTTTTAGTACCGCGGCCGCACACAAACCATCTAGATCAGAGTCGGCAATAATCCGAGAAAATTGGGGCAACCCTGCTCTTTTCAATGGTGATGAAGATGTAGGCATAACGACATGCGTGTGCACGCTCCCCAAGAAGGTTTTCGGGGAACAATACGCCACAATTGACTTGACCTATTGCTTCTCTGCTTGCGGTATGGAGACCTCATGTGGCATAGTCTTGGTCAATTATGGGACTGTCCTTCTTCTTCAATATCCGCAAGGCCATTGGGATTTTCCGAAGGGTCATGTCGAAGAATCGGATAATGACCACCATGCAACTGCTCGCCGAGAACTTGAGGAAGAAACTGGAATTGATGAAATTGAGTTTGTTGCAGAATTTGTTGAACGTAGTGAATATTCATACTGGCACAAAGGTCGGAATCGAACAAAGCAAGTGTATTGGTATTTGGCAGAAACTGAACGGATAACTGTGACGCTGTCCAATGAACATCAAGGGCATGTGTGGCTGGATTGGGAGCAAGCTAAAGACCAACTATCTCATGATGAAACTAAAAAGATCCTCGAAAGTGCTCACATGCACATGATAAAACTCGGCAAGGACTGATTCAAAGTTGTTCTAAATCGTCATCGCTTTGATTCATTTTCCGAATCAAAGACCCTGCGCCGCTTTCTGGGCCTCTCCGCCCTAGAGGCATCCAATATTCTTCATCATTCCCAAGCTTCAAACAAACCCATCGACAAAACACAAAAAGCCAATCAGAAAGCCGGTTGATGTACACAAGTACGATTGAGCGAACTGCGTCATCGCCTTCAGATTCTATCAAACGTAGAACAGTGCGTTCAAGACGGCGAGTGACTGTTCGAGCAAGATGAATAACTGCCTCGGGACCTTGCCCTGATGGAA
This sequence comes from Methanobacteriota archaeon, assembly GCA_018662825.1. Classification (GTDB taxonomy): domain Archaea; phylum Thermoplasmatota; class Poseidoniia; order Poseidoniales; family Poseidoniaceae; genus MGIIa-L1. The sequence goes on from JABJFI010000106.1 coordinate 39,798, forward strand.
GAATAAAACTTGTAAGTGGTTCAAGTTGTTCAAGCCAAGCATCCATTTCGTCGACCAAAACCGAGGCTTGATTTTCACTAAGAATCGCCATTTGTTCAGGAATTTTAGACGGAGGGCATGCAAGTTCAGCCCCAAGATCGAAAAGTTCATTCTGGATACGGGGAAGAATTTGGTTTGCAATAGATTGAATCCTTTGGACCGTAGAACGACTTCCGCCATCGCCATGCTTTGGCATACGTCCAATTTCCATAAGACATAAGCCGAAAAGTGCATTCAATTCATCGCATGTACCAACTGCTTCTAATCGAGGGTCTGCTTTCGAGCGACGAGAGCCATCAACAAGTGAAGTTTCGCCCCCATCTCCCGTACCTGTATAGACTCGCGTTATGCGTACCATGGCTCTGCCTCAAGTGATGCCATGTCATGCTTCTATGAGTGGTTTTCGGGCAAGGAAAGTTGAATCGATTGGATGATACCATTCGATATCCTCTTCTCCAAAGCGCCACGAATACAAAGCAAGATGTTGGTCGACTACCCCATACCATTCAAGTCTCCCTGGCTCCAAACAAGCGATACGGGTTCCTGTTGCCTCAATCTTAGAAGTCACGTTTTGCCAATGTGCTACAAGTTGGGCTAATTGCTCAGCCACTTCAACCACATGCTCGCTTTCAGCTTCCAAAGATTCGAGTAAAACTTCTAATTCTTCGGTAAGGTCATGCGCTTCATCGCTCATTGCTTGAAGTTCGGCTAACCACCGAATCACTTTAGGTAAGTTCTCACGAGCATCTTCAAGAGACACAATTTGGGCTCCTTTAGGAAGAGTGCGTAATGCATCTTCTTCATCCGCCAATGAACATACATCCATTGGTCGTCCTGAAAAGAAGGGTACATCTGAATGTTCTTTCACATGCGTTCCTTAACTTGGAGGGCCTTCAAGTCATCGGAGAAGTATTTTGAATTTCGGCTTTTTTGGGCGGTTTCGATATAATCGGCATCCTCTAAATTAGGCCGTAGAAACGGGCGATTGATTTTTCGGAGTTGCCTTTCTTACAAACTTCAGGAACACAATAGTCCCAAGTCCAACCCACATGGACAATTCAACCACCATCACAACATAATATAGCGGTCCGAATTGCTTGAGAAATGTAACAGCATCATAGGGCACTCCATAAAGCGCCATATAAGCTGCTTGTGAAAGGAGGCTGGAGGAGAACCAAACAACCACAGCAAACCACAAAATAGTCGACGATTTCCATTCTTCTCGTGTTTCAATTGTTTTTCCCATGTATCTATATTGTTTTTATACCCCTTAAGTCCTTTGTATTCTTGCATAAAAAATCAGTGGTTTTCCCCACTATATCCCCCTAAAGGGGCGTTTTATTTCCGGAAAATTACTCATTCCTGTTCAGAAGGGCTCAGAGATGGAAGTCTGATTACAGCTGAAGGGTCGATTTGTACAAGGGCTTCATGGATGGCTTGGATCCATTCAAAGGCTACGGCTTCTTCACCACCTGAAGCGTGTAAGGATTCAAACCATTCACTGGCTGCGCGCTCATCTTCAAGGAATAGATTAATTCGATGGAGTGCGAGATATGCCATGGGATTCAAATGTTCTTCATCAGCATCCCAGCCTTTTTCGAAACATGCTATTGCACCGTTGTCGCCATTAATATTTCCTCGTTGTAATGCAACCATGCCGGCCTGACTCCATGCAAGAGGTAATCGGCCAATCAATAGACCACGGAAAACTAACCATGTTTGTCCACCGCCTAGCGTGACCAATGAAAAGAATCCCGCCCATTGTTCAAATTGATTCAAATCACTCCATGTTTGAACCATTAATCCTCCAACACCGACACAGAACAAGAAACCAGAAAAGGGTGCGATGAGTACTTCTCTCCGTGTGCGGACTAAATGATGAATTCCAGCAAGAAGGCCAAACGAACCCATTCCGGTGAGCAAAACCAAGTGCCCTGTAACAGAAACCGGGTTTGGAGCCATTTGACCTACAGCAATCAATGAAGCAATGACGAGAATAAAAAGACCGAATCTCCAGGAAGGTTGAGGGAACGGTTGACTTTTCGAACCGATGCACAAGAGTAGTCCAATTGTTGCTTCAAAGCCAACCAAAATCCACTGCAAAGTGCTCGCATCAAAGATTAACATGAACTCCCTCTCGATTGCTCGACCAAACAGCACTTTTTGACCCTTTGCTCAACTCTTATGATAAGCAGTTCCGCGAAGTATCTCAGTAGCACGATACAATTGCTCAACCAAGAGTACGCTTGCTAACTCGTGCGGATAAGTCATTTTCGAAAGTGAAAGGCGATTAGCCTGATGTGGCATCTTTGTATTTGGCCAGCCCTGTGCTGGGCCAATTGCTAAATGTGTCTCTTCACCTGCCATTTTCCAGGCTTGAACGCGGTTTGAAAATTCAATCGAATCAAGAGTTTCACCTCTTTCATCAAGATATATGACCATCCCTTTTCTTTTTTGGAGGAAGTCTGCGTATGATTCAATACTCATCTTATCAGAATGATATTCGATACGAATACCTCGTGAATGAATACGTTTTGAATACATCTCGATCAGTTCACGATTTGCTTTCTCCTTTGGCACGCCATGAAGATGGACTGTGACCCTTGCCATGGTTTCGCCATAGTGTTCTTCTTCATGAAGCCACCATATGCATTAGTACAAAATATCATAGGGAGGGGCCGGAGATTCACTGGCATGGGTTGGTGGCCGTTTGGGCGAAAGAACAATGGCCGCACACCCGTAAACGACCCTTTGTTAAAGGACAATAGGATTTTGATTTCGGAATTAAGAGATGCGTGTGAATTGAATTTTGACAACCCAGAGGAAGCTCGCAGACAAATTCGGAGAATGCAAGTTGAATGGAATGATGCTGCCCGCGAGGGTGTTTTGAGCGATACCAATCGTAGTGGATTGGATGCCCGCGCATTCCGTTTACTTACTTGCGAAGATTCCGAATGGATGATTTGGCTTGACAATCTTGATTTTTGGAAGCCCGGTTGGAGACCCGAGGCAGATGACGAGGATTGAAGAAGGAGTGCCAACTCCGGCAATCTATGGGTCAAACTCCCACTCTCCATATGCTCTACACATGCCCCTTTTGTTGGAAGGTTCGTGGATTAATTGAGCATCTTAATCTTGATGTTGAGTATGTAAGTGTCAATGGTATGAAAATCAAGAAGGAAGTGAGTTTTACTGGAGGATGGGGTAAAGTACCTGTTTTCACAGATGAAAAAGGTGAGTTCCATGTTGATTCCACTCCTATGCTCAAACACATTGATGAGGCATATAACGGTGGTAAATTAGCCGCTATTGGTGACCCTGAACGTCAAACTGAATGGCTCGAATGGGCAGATAGCAAAATGTCGAAAGCAACAATTCCAATCCTCTACGGGAGCATTGGTTCAGCCTTGAAAACAACAGTGAGAATTTCCAAACTCGAAAAATTTGGATTTATTTCAAAACGGTTGTATGCATGGGCGGGTTTTCCAATAATGTGGGGCTTTATTGCTCGAAAACGAGTCAAAAAGGATGGGCGGAAACCGAAGCAACTCTGGCATGACTTACTGACTGAATTTACAGAAGCCCATGGAACTGAGATGTTTTTTGGTGGCGAGGGCCCAAATCTCGTTGATTTCTCTGTGTTTGGCTATATGCGCTCCATTTCCCCATTCCCTCAATTTTCATTACTTGAAGACCATGACAAAGGTATGGCATGGTATCAGCGAATGCAAGCGACCCTGCAATGAGGTGAGAACTTGGCCATTCAATACTATGATATTGAATTCTCTCCAATTCAAGCGGGAAGCGTTTTTCTAGGCACTGAAAAAGGAGGGTGGATCTATAGCGGCCAACGACCTCGGCATGAGGTTCAATGTCCTGATTATTATGTAATGAAAACTGCATTATCGCAAAATCAACTCCAACAACTGCTTCAACGCGAGGGTGAAAATATTCTGTTGAGCGGCGAACGTATAGAAAAAATTTGTATGCGCTTGTCAGAAGGTTTTGAAGCGAAAGACCATGGCCTTGACCCGGGGAAATCATGGGAAATTCGTTGTCCAAGTGAAGGAGAATGGCGATATGCCCATGAACAAATCCAATTCGAACTCACCCCCGGGAAAATCGAAGTATTGGCTGATAGTGTTTCGAATAATTACCGGGGAGCAATGATGGATGGTCGACCACGTACTTTCACAGGAATCGGCCCAATGGCAGAACATCGAGCTGCGATAGAAACCCATCCAACCCAAGAGGGCATAACTGCACTTTCAAGCGCACCTATGGACCGAGAGTTGAGAGATCTTACCATCCGTCTTGTCATTACACCAGTGCGCGAAAGTGAGCCGATTTGTGTGCCACATAATGCCGATTTGGCAGCCAATATTCGTGGCGAAATGTTTTGGACGTTTGTCCTCGGAATACTCCCTTCTTTTGTCATTCCTATCGCCAGAGGAATGGGAAGTTATGCAACCGATGGTTGGGCCAACTTACTCTTTGGGGGATTGTGCGCTGGTTTTGCCACAGGAGCAGTTTGGCGGCCCCGCCGACCTACAATCTTCTTTGACGATATTGCGAAATCAATCATCACTGGCGGGCGTGACTAAAGACTCCCAATATGAATCTTGACGAATCGCGTCTGCGGCACATATTGCAGCCATGTTCACGATGTGCCGGACGCCATCTTGACGGGCTACAAGTTGCACTGGCTTCTGCATTCCTTCCAAGATTGGGCCAGTCATTTCTGCATCTCCGAGTTCTTCGAGTAATTTGTAGGCGATATTAGCCGCAGCAAGGTTTGGCAAGACCAGAACATTTGCCGGACCATTGAAATCCATAAACGGATATTCAATCTGTACTTCCCCGTTGAGTGCAGTATCTGCTTGCATTGGTCCATCAATCACGAGTGATGGGTCTAGTTCTCGGGCAAATTCTATTGCGTCTTCAATTCGTTCAGAGCGTTGAGCGCGGCTTGAACCAAAATTCGAAAAAGATAGCATCGCAACTCTTGGATCTACGCCAAAGCGTCGGGCGACTTTTGCAGTTTGAACTGCAATTTCAGCAAGGGTTCTACTGTCGGGATAGACATTTACTGTTGCATCTGCGAGAAATATTGTCCGGCCTTTGACATTCATCATGTAGCAGCCAACAACGCAATGCGAATTTTCATCTGCACCTATGAGTTCGAGTGTCGGGCGCAATACATCGCCATAATTTCTACTGACTCCACCTACAAAGCCGTCAGCATCGCCATTCACGACCATTTGACTGGCAAAATAAGGCCGTGATTTGAGTAAGCGATGGGCATCAGCATAAGTCAGCCCTTTTCGGCTACGTTTTTGCATAAACTTTTCAGCAAAAATTCCTTTACGACGTTTGTCTTTACGGGGGTCGAAAACTTCGTATTCGAAATGTAACCCGAGTTCTTCAATCATAGTTTCAATTCGCTTTACTGGGCCCAATAATATAGGGTAGCAGATTTTCTGGTCGACCAATTGAGCAGCCGCACGCAAGACTTTCTCATTATCGCCTTCGGGGAATACAATTCGCTTTCCTCTACCTCGAACTTGATTGATAACGTGCCTCATAATTGAATAAGAAAGACCCAGACGAGCCTCTAATTTTTCACGGTAATCGACAATTGAAAATTCCTCGGGTTTGACGGCAGCCACGCCTTCTTGGACTGCGGCTTGAGCAACAGCAGAAGCCTCCCAAATCAAAACACGGCGGTCAAATGGTTTGGGAATAATGTATTCTGGGCCATATTGCATTGTTGCTCCATCATATGCAGCCGAAATATAGTCCGGCACCGGTTCTTTTGCAAGTAAGGCAAGTGCCCGAGTGGCTGCCATTTTCATTCCTTGGGTAATGTCGCGAGCGCGGACATCAAGTGCTCCTCGGAAGATGTAAGGGAAGCCTAGAACATTGTTGACTTGGTTCGGGTAATCCGAACGACCTGTAGCAATAATTGCATCATCACGAACTTCCAAGATTTGCTCGGGGGTGATTTCGGGTGTTGGGTTGGCAAGGGCGAAAATTATTGGCTTTTTAGCCATCGAAGCGACCATTTCTTTATTGACAAGTCCGCCTCTTGAAAGGCCGAGCATAACATCCGCATTCCGCAATGCATCTGCTAAATCACCTGCCTCTCTGTCATGGGCAAATGGTGCTTTGTACTCATTCAACTCACCTGCTTCAAGACGTGCTTTTGTAACAATACCTTTACTGTCAACCATAGATATGTTTTTGCGGGTAACACCGATTGAGACATAGTGATTCGCACAAGCAATAGCACTCGCACCAGCACCAATGACGACCACTTTGATGGTATCAAGGCTTTTTTCTTGAATTTCAACAGCATTGAGTAATGCTGCAGCAGAAATTATAGCCGTACCATGTTGGTCGTCATGCATGACTGGTATATCAGTCGCTTCTGCAATTCTTCTTTCGATTTCAAAACATTCAGGAGCTTTGATGTCTTCAAGATTAATTCCACCGAACGTCTTTGAAATATTTACGACCGTTTCAATGAATGATTCGGGGTCTTCGGTATCGACTTCAATATCAAACACATCGATATCGGCAAATGTCTTCAGCAAAAGGCCCTTACCTTCCATAACCGGTTTACTGGCAAGCGCACCGATGTTTCCAAGCCCAAGTACTGCTGTTCCGTTCGATATGACTGCAACCAAATTTCCTTTCGAAGTATAGCGATAAGCATCCTCAGGCCGTTCTGCGATATCTAAGCAGGGATAAGCAACACCTGGTGAATAAGCAAGACTCAGTTCATGGGCTGTTGAATGGGGTTTCGTAGGTACAACCTTGATTTTACCACGCGGTTTCGCCTCATGATATTCCAGCGCTTCTTTTCGAAGCAAGCGCTCTTTTTTATCGAGATTCATAGTTGGACCTTGCCTCACGAAGCAGGTCTTAGGTTTGAGTGTTGCGTGAAAGGCAACGGCTTTGGAGTCTATCTGTATACATGCGTTGGATTTTCGAGACTGAAATTATATTCAACACCAAGAAAAGAAAAAACAAGATTCTAAAAAATCGTATGTATTTTGGGCCTTAATTCGATGAGATGTTTTTACACGGCTGAGGGGCCCTTTCAAATACCCTAAAACCCCGATGGTGAGTGACGAACATGAAGGTGAACTCTGCGACCCTGCCTCGCGACGCTCAAAGAGCACTGCTTCTAGTTGTGTTAATGCTGCTTTCATCGACTGCACCTTTACTTACAATCCCCAGTGTTTCCGCCCATGAATCCACCAGCGATACCATTTGGCCTCAAGAGGGTAGTGAAGATACTGGTTGGGTCCAGTTAGACGCGGTTGGTGCAAATGCAGTTACTGGTGGTCAAGCAAGTGCTTCATGGACTTTAGAATTCGCACCAGGTGCTGACCTGTCTAACGTTTCCTTCCAAATAAGAGTCAATGGAAGTGATGGCTTGATGATTGAAGAACCGATGCTTGTAGCGAGTGACATAGGTGTCAATTTACTCGACTGGAGAGGACTTGGTATGCTTGGTTCACAAGACAGTTTTATCGGTCCAAATCCTTATTCTGGGCGTCTAAATCCTAACAGTGATTCCGGCGCAACTTGGACGCTTCCTTCTGATGCTGAAATTACAGACTTAGTCATCGAGGCGCTTTCGCCTGTCGATCCGGTCGTCGCACTAGTCCCATTGGAACTCGATATTCGGGCATCCGCAATTCACCCGGTCGACGGAAGGATGTATCTTGCTATCGATGAAGCTCTTTTGGCATTGGATTACTCAAATGACCCAATTGTCATTGATGTGATTGAGTTCGAATCTCAAATCAATGATTTAGCGATTGATATATCCAATAATTTGCTTCATGTTCTTACCCTCGACGAAGGTTTCTATGCATATTCTCTTGACGATACAAGTGAGCAAACTGCTCTTTCAGTTTCTTCAACCTACGACCAATTCATGATTGCATCCAATGGCTATGTCTTCGCAGCCAATCAAAATGGAGTAGTGCAATGGGATGGACAGAGTTGGCAGTCCTCCGTGGTGAAAACTACAAGCGGTGCTTGCCTCGATATGATAGAAGTCGATAATATCCTTTACATTTCATTTGATGGCGAAGGAGTTGTTCGTTGGGATTTGAATTCGGGAAGCGCATTGTCAACCTGGACTTCTGCTAACAGTCTCCACTCCGATGAAATTACTGAAATGATTGTTTCTGGTAATCAGTTGCTTTTCGCTTCTCCTAGCAATGGTTTGGCGCGCTATGATTGGAGTTCTGGTTTTTGGCTCTCGACATGGAATGATGGAAATTGGCTTACAAGTAATACCATCAATGGCATGGTTCGTTCCGGCTCTGATTTATTCATCTTGAGCGGGGATAATCTCCATGAATACGACACGAATGTAGGTGTCTTTTCATCCTCTCAGCCGATTTCGGCATTTGGATTGACTGGTGATGGCAAGGACCTCATAGTATGGCCCGCCCTTGGCAATCGTGCTCCTGCGGCAGAGATGTTGTTACTTGGGAATGGGTTTGGTTCGTTTGCTGAATTGACTCCTGGTTCAACACCGCTTCAAACAGGAACCCTCCTTATCGGAAGCGGTCCAACATCGTCTAGCATGCAAGATGCAACCGAATTGAATGGTGTCGTTTTTGTCGCTGCAGATGATTGGATGAATCGATTTGATACCCAATCTTCTCGCTGGCTTCAACCGATTTATTTGGGAACGGCTGTCAATCAATTGATGAATGATGGTTCACATGTTTTCATCGCATCTGAAAGCGGATTGCATCAAATGCATAACAATGGAACACTACTTCAAACTTGGAATTCTTCAAATTCTGATTTGAATGATGACAGTATCATTCGTGTCGACTCTGATGGTTCGACTGTTGTTGGCATCACAGGTCAAGGCCAAATGCTCCGTGTTGATTTAACGGGCGTGCTACCTTCTGCTGCTCCTGTCTACGATACTGCAGCTGTTGACCTTGCTCTGTTCAGTAACACGGTACACTTAGCAACAGATACCAGTGGGGTCCTTCGATATGACCTTACCAATGACTCATGGTTAACACCATGGATTTCTACTGGCGTCAACGGCGCAAATAATGTCCCAGTCGCAGTCACTGGCAATATCCTCTACTTTGGCATACCTGGGTATGGAGTTGCTCGAAAGGACCTTTCAACTGGAGAATTAATGTCTCCACTTACCGAGTTGAGTAACACCGGTGGGCAAAGTTCAGCAACATCTGTACTTCCAAATGATAACATCTACGCATTAGAGGCAGATGGAAGCAACCTCTACATCGGAACTAGCGCAGGAGCTATTGAATGGGATGGGTCGAGTTCTACATCATTCCAAACCGGTCGTCAATGGGATACTCGGCCCCAACAATATTTCGATTTCGCAGTATCTGGAGGGACCATATATGCGGGAACAAACATTGGTGTTTGTTCTTGGTCAACAAGTCAAATATCTTCTACAGATCCCGATTGTCTCAATGTTCAAGACGGTATGCCAAACTGGGCAACTTATTCTGTTGAAGCCGATAGTTACGGCTACATTTTCGGAGGAACGACGTCTGGGGTTGGAATCATAACTGCCTCTCCATTTGATGTCGTCGGAGAATGGGAGGCTGGTGAGCAAACCAATAACGCTCCAGTTGTTGTTATTGGCGACACGGCGTTTATCGCCTTGGACGGTATAGGAATCGCACGCTATGACATTACAAATAACGCATGGCTGACCCTCTGGACTGAAGACAATTTCTTAGATGGCGGAAACGAAGATGCAACTGCTCTTTCAGTTGACCTTGACCCAAATAATATTTGGATTGGAGGTTCGGATGGATTCCAACTTCTCAATGCCACAACTGGATTTGAAGTCTATGATATCGAGAAGTCGAGCAGTCTTTTTGCTGGAAACGGCGACCCACTTGACATGATTCTCTATGGAAATGTCATGTATTATCATGATGGCACCAGCAGCGATAATATCTATCGTTTTGATGCCCTAAACTACACTGCACTCTCGGCATTAGATGCTGGAGCACAGGTTGATGAAAACAATGGAGATGTCAATGGCCTCGGCATTGTTGATGATATTCTTATGGCAAGTGTATCTTCGCCAAACTGGTGGCAAGTCGATGGCTCCGGCGGTATTGCTCAATGGAACATAAGCAACGGTTCTTGGGGTGAAAGCATCTTACCAATTGGACAAGTTGACAGAGTCACTGCATACGAATCTACAACTGGAAATCTATGGATTTCTTGGGGTGAAAGCAATTTGGAACTCGTCGCACCAAACGGCACTACCATCGGGACTTGGGACGACGACGACTTCGATTTCCCGATTCGAGAAATTCTTGAATATAATGGAGAAGTCTTGTTTGCTACTGAAGATGGAGTAGCCCGGTACAATGAATCTAGCAACCAATGGCTCACACTATGGGAAGAAGGTTCTGGCTTGCCAAATAATGCTGGAAGCCGCATCTATGAATTGTGGACCGATGGCACAAACCTTGTTGTTGGTGGTGGAGACGTCAGTGGCTTTGGACAATTCCAAGGCGGCGCTGTTTCACATTGGGACGGTAGTACTTGGACTCAATTTGATTTGGGCCAAAGCGGCACTCCAAATGGTTACCCGATTTCTATGGCTATGTGTGGCGGGGTACTGAATATTGGAATCTATTCAAATAACGGCGGTGTCGCTCGCTTAGACCTCGTAAATAGTACTATCATTGGTTC